>NZ_JBHYJH010000006.1:0-171623 GCF_042740445.1 Streptomyces sp. NPDC059003
GGGCAAGCGCCCGCCGGGCATCCGGCACCGGATCACGGTGTCGCGTCAGTCGCGGGCCGCGCCCACCGGCTCGGCCGCGGTCTCCTTCCGCGCCGACGAGGCCACGACCAGGGTCTCCTGGCGGCGCCGGCGGCGCAGCCCCGTGAGGTTGATGAGGAGACCGGCGACCGCGAACGCCGTCACCAGGACCAGGCCCGGCTTGTAGGTGTCGAGGACGGCCCCCGGCGAGGCGCCGCCCTCGGCCGACCCGTCGCCGGACGCCGTGATGACCGCGGTGGTGATCGCGAGGACGACCGCGCCGCCCACCTGGAACGAGGTGTTGAGCAGGCCCGAGACCATGCCCTGCTCGTGGTCGGCCACGCCGTTGGTGGCCTGGATGTTGAGCGAGGGGAAGACCAGGGCGCACGCGGCGCCGAGCAGCACCATCGACGGCAGGATCACGGCGGCGTACGTGGGCGACAGGTCGATGCGCAGGAACAGCGCGTACGCCACCACGAGCAGCGCGAAGCCCGTCACGATGACGCGGGTGGTGCCGAACCGGTCGACGACACCGGCGATCTTCGTGGCGGAGAGGGCCACGATCACGCCCGCCGGCAGGAAGGCGAGCGCCGTCTCCAGGGCCGACCAGCCGAGCAGCGACTGCAGGTACTGCGTGGCGATGAACTGGAACGACACATAGCCGCCGAAGAAGGTCACCGCGCCGAGCTGGGCTCGGATCTGCTGGCCCGAGCGCAGCACGCCGAGGCGGATCAGCGGGTTCGGGGTGCGCAGCTCGATGGTGACGAAGGCGGCGAGCAGCACCGCCACGGCCAGGAAGGAGAGCAGCGTGCGGGCGGAGGCCCAGCCGACCTCGGGGGCCTGGACGACGGTGAAGACGAGCAGCAGCATCGCCGCCGTGCCGGTGACGGCGCCCGGCACGTCGTAGCCGCCGCGCTTCTCCTCGCGCGGGGAGCGCGGGATGAGCTTGAGCCCGGCGACGAGCGCGATCACGGCGATCGGCGCGGGCAGGAGCATGGTCAGGCGCCAGCTGACCTCGGTGAGCACGCCGGAGAGGACGAGGCCGAGGGAGAAGCCGGTGGCGGCACAGGTGGTGTAGATGGACAGGGCGCGGTTGCGGACCGGGCCCTCGGCGAACGTCGTGGTGATGATGGACAGGCCCGCGGGCGCGGTGAACGCGGCGCTCAGGCCCTTCACGAAGCGGCTCGCGATGAGCAGCGGCCCGGAGTCGACGAGCCCGCCGAACAGCGAGGTGAGGGCGAAGACGGCGAGCGCGATGAGGAAGACCTCGCGCCGCCCGAGCAGGTCGGCGGCGCGGCCGCCGAGCAGCAGCAGGCCGCCGTAGCCAAGGATGTAGCCGCTGACGACCCACTGCAGGGACGAGGTCGACAGGTCGAGGTCGGAGCCGATGGAGGGCAGGGCGACGCCGACCATCGACACGTCGAGCGCGTCGAGGAACATCGCCGCACAGAGGACGAGCAGCGTGCCCCAGAGGCGCGGGGTCCAGCGCTCCGGGGACGCGGAGGCACGGGAGCCAGGGGGGAGCGGAGAAGTCATGCGGAGCAGACTACATGCACATGCATTGAGTGCAAGTGCATTTAATTCCGATGCAATGAAGTCCCGGTTTCTGTTACGGTGCGACCATGGCGGCGACGAAGGCCGAGCCCGTGGCTGACGCCGAACAAGGGCTCGTGAAGCAGTGGCGCGACATCCTCGCGGTGCACGCGCGCACCCTGTGCGAGCTGGACCGGGAGCTGCATCCGCACGGCCTGGGCGCGAGCGACTTCGAGGTGCTCGACCTGCTCGCGTCCGACGCGTCGGCGGACGCCGACGGCGGTTGGCGCGTCCAGGACATCGCCTGCCAGGTGCATCTGAGCCAGAGCGCCCTGTCCCGTCTCATCGGCCGCCTGGAGAAGGACGGCCTGGTGGTGCGCGGCATGTGCAGCGAGGACCGGCGCGGCGTCCGCGTCTGTCTGACCGACAAGGGCCGTGACGTGCACGCCGAGGTGCGGCCGGTGCAGCGGGCGGTGCTCGCGCGCATGCTGGCGGCACCGGACGCCTGCCACCCCCTCCCGTGACGGGCCTCAGCCCCAGCTGACCGCCGACTTCTCGCGCCACAGCGTGGCGAGCGAGGCGTCGCCCGTGATCTGCGGGAACGGCAGCCGGTTCCACAGCGCCAGGTACAGGAACGCCGCCTGCCCCGCGACCTCGCAGTCGGCGGGCGCGGTGTCGCCGGGCTCCGTGACCGGGGCGTCGGCGGACAGGCGTACCGTCCAGGTCACCTTCGCGTCCGTCGCCCGCACCCGCAGCACCCGCGGCTCGTCCGTGCGCACCCGGCTCTTGCCGCGCGCGTGAAAGCCGGTCAGGAGCTCGTCGATCCCGTCCACCGCGAAGTCCGCGCCGACGGGCGTGGGCGTGCCGCCGAGTGCGGACTCGGCGTCCACCCGGTGGATCGCCGTCTCGTTCGCCTGCCGCCGGGTCCAGAACGCGAGCGGTGACGGGGCGGGCAGGAACGCCCAGCACTCCACGTCGGGCGGGGCGGTGGCGAGGGTGGCGACCAGGTGCGCGTGGCCCTCGCGGAACCAGTCGATCAGTGCGCCGCCGTCCAGGTCCGGCGGCTCCGGGGCCGGGCGGTACGCGGGCGCGCCGTCGGCGACGAACGAGGCGGCCCAGCGGTGCACCATCCCCGTGTGCCGCACCAGATCGCGCACCTGCCAGCCCGGGCAGGTGGCCACGGCGGCCCCGGTCCCCGCCACCTCGGCGGCCCGGGCGAGCAACTGCCCCTCCCGGTCAAGGACTTCTCTGTGCTCTGCGGTCTCCATGCCGGGATTCTGCCGGACGCGGGGGCGGTGAGCGCCATGGGCGGGCGCTCCGGCGTACGCGGGCGCCGTCCGACGGCGCGTGTGTGCCCCGTGGGGACGGGGCACGTGGGGCTCGGGTGCGGATCAGTCGGCGGCGTTCGGCACCGCCGTATCCGCCGTACTCGCCGAATCTGCCGCACCCGCCGTACTCGCCGTATTCGTCGTACGCGTCGTACGTCCCGTCGCGCTCGCGATGCACGCGGCGAGGGCCGCGAGGGCGGCCACGCTGGTGAGGGCCACCGGGAGGGAGAACCAGTCCGCCATGAAGCCGATCGCGGGCGGGCCGAGCAGCATGCCGCCGTAGCCGAGCGTGGACGCGGCCGCCACGCCGCTCGGCCCGGCGAGGGCCCCGGCGCGCTCGATCGCCACCGGGAAGATGTTCGCGAGGCCGAGACCGGCGACGGCGAAGCCGGCGAGCGCGGCCCCCACCGACGGGGCGAGCGCGCCCAGGAGCATCCCGGCGGCGGCGAGCGTGCCGCCGCCGACGACCGTGCGCGTGCCGCCGAACCGTTCGAGGAGCGCCGTGCCGGACAGGCGCCCGATGGTCATGGCGAACGCGAAGCAGGAGTAGCCCGCGGCCGCGACACCGGGGTGCGCGTGCAGGTCCTCCTCCAGGTGCAGCGCGCCCCAGTCGGCGAGCGCCCCTTCGCCGTACGCCGTGCAGAGCGCGACGAGTCCGAAGACGAGTACGAGCTTGCGGGTGCGGCCCGCCATGCGGCGGGGTGTGCCCTCGGCAGGGTCGGAGGGCAGCGCCTCAGGGGGAGCCGGCGCGTCGTGCCGCAGCAGCGCCGGGGCCGTGACCGCCGTCACGAGCAGGCCGATCGCGGCGAGCGCGAACAGGTGCCGGGTGGCGGACACCTGGCCCGCGACAAGCCCGCCGAGGCCCGCGCCGAGCATGCCGCCGAGGCTGAACGCCGCGTGGAAACTGGGCATGACGGGCCGCCGCAGGGCGCGCACCAGGTCCACCGCCGCACTGTTCATCGCCACGCTGATCCCGCCGTACGCGGCGCCGAAGAGCAGCAGGACCAGGCCGAGCGCGAGCGCCGAGTGCGTCAGCGGCGGCAGCGCGACGCTCAACGGCATCAGGATCCCGCACCCCACCGTCACCGGATGGCTGCCGAAGCGCGTGCACAGGCGCCCGGTCAGCGTCATCGTGACCACGGCCCCCGCCGAGACCCCGAGCAGCGCGAGCCCGAGCGCGCTGGCCGACGCCCCGGTCTGCTCCTTGATGGCCGGGATGCGCACGACCCACCCGGCGAACACGAAGCCGTCGAGGGCGAAGAAGACGGTGAGTGCGGCGCGCAGCTTGCCGAGGTCGGGCGAGGTGGCCTGAAGGGGCCCGGACGTGGTTTTGTTTAGTAGCGGCACAAAGTCAGCGTAGAGGCGGACCCGGGCCGGGGACAAGACGGTTTCGACGAGGTGTGCGCGGCCGATGAGGCGTGCGCGACCGACGGGGCGCACGCGGCGGAGCGAGCGCGAGCGGGCGAAGGGCGGAGAACGGGCGGATGACGACAGGACGGCCGGGCGGCGTACGGATCATGGGAGACTCGCCCTCATGAACGGGAAGGCTGCCACCCGGGGCGAGGCACACGCGTCCACACGTACGCGTCTGGAGCGAGGGCGCACCGCGCTCGGCCCCGCCCTCGAACTCGTGCACACGGGGCGCGCCCCGACCCGGGCCGTCCTCACCGCCGAGCTCGGCGTCACGCGTGCGACGGCGGGCGCCGTCGCCGCCGAGTTGGAGGCGCTCGGCCTGATCCGCATCGACGCCAAGCCGAGCGCGGCCGCCGGTTCGCAGGGCCGGCCCTCGCACCGGCTCTCCGTCGCGGAGAGCGGCCCGGTGGCCCTGGCCGCGCAGGTGCACGCCGACGGCTTCCGCGCGGCGCTCGTCGGGCTCGGCGGCCGGATCGTCGCCACGGCGCCCGGCTGCGAGACGATCGACGCCGACCCCGCGCAGGTGCTCGGCTCGGTCGTCGAGGCGGGCGCGCAGCTTCTGCGCGAGACCGGCCGCAGGTGCGTCGGGGCGGGCCTCGCGGTGCCGTCGGCCGTCGCCGAGCCGGAGGGTACGGCCCTCAATCCGCTGCACCTGGCGTGGCCCGCGGGCGCGCCGGTCCAGGAGATCTTCGCGGAGTGCGTGCGCCGGGCGGGCGTCGCGGGGCCGGTGTGCACCGGCAACGACGTGAACCTCGCTGCGCTCGCCGAGCACCGGCACGGCGCGGGGCGCGGCGCGCGTGACCTGCTGTGCGTGGCGACCGGACACCGGGGCGTGGGCGGCGCTCTGGTCCTCGACGGCCGTCTGCACACGGGCAGTTCCGGCCTCGCGCTCGAGGTCGGCCATCTCACCGTGCACCCGGAGGGCCGCCCCTGCCACTGCGGCAGCCGGGGCTGCCTGGACGTGGAGACGGACCCGCTCGCGTTCCTCACGGCGGTCGGCGTCGAGCCGGGGCCCGGCGGGCCGCTCGACCAGGCCCGCACCCTCCTGCGCGAGCGGTACGAGGATCCGGCGGTGCGGGCGGCGGCCGAGGCGCTGACGGACCGTCTGGGCCTGGGCCTCGCGGGCCTGGTGAACATCCTCAACCCCGACCGGATCATCCTCGGGGGGCTGCATCGCGCGCTCCTGGAGGCGGACCCGGAGCGGCTGCGCGCGGTCGTCGCCGACCGGAGCCTGTGGGGCCGCAGCGGCAGCGTGCCGATCCTGGCCTGCACCCTGGACCACAACAGCCTGGTGGGGGCCGCCGAGCTGGCTTGGCAGCCGGTGCTCGACGACCCCCTGGGGGCGCTGGGTTAGGCGGTGTCCCGGGCGGTGTCCCGGGTGGGGCGCCCCGTCCGGGGCGCGAGGTCAGGCGACCTCGACGCACTCCCGCGCGGGCGCGGCGGCCTCGGCGGGGTCAGTGCCCCCGACGGTCTCGGCCGGTGCCGGGACGCTCACGGCCGCGCGCCGCCGCAGGTCCGGTACGAGGGACAGCAGCCCGAGCACCGCGAGCCCGGCACCGATCCACAGCGGGGCACGCAGACCGTAGGCGTCGATAGCGGGGCCGCCGACGGACGTGGCGATGATGATGCCGCCCGTGATGAACGACGAGTGGACGCTGTTGACCAGGGCGCCGGTGTTGCCCGCGCGCTGGACGCGGGTCACCATCGCCGGGTTCATGGTGACGCCGACCAGGCCGATGCCCAGCATCATGGCGACGGCCGGTACGGGCAGGTCGGCGACGAGCGCGAAGCCGATCAGGAAGCCGAGGTTCAGGAGCAGCCCGGTGACCAGGACCGACAGCGTGTGCCGGTCGGCGAGGCGGCCGACGACGGTGTTGCCGATGAGGGTCGCGGCGCCGTACGCGACGAGCAGCAGCGGCACGGTGCCCGTGGCGAAGCCGGTGATCTCGGTGAGGATCGGGTTGAGGTAGCTGAAGGCGGAGAAGGTCGCACCGATCACGAACGTGCTGGTGACGAGGACCAGCCACAGCCGCGGACTCCGGAACGCGCCGAGCTCCGCGCGCAGGCTGCCGCCGCCTTCGGCGCGCTCGACGCTCGGCACCCCGGCGAACGTGGCCACGGCGGCGAGCACGGTGAGGACGGTGATGGCCCAGAACGCGGCGCGCCAGCCCAGGTGTTCACCGACGACGGTGGCGAGCGGCAGGCCGAGCAGCGTGCCCAGCATCAGCCCGTTCAGCGCCACGGCGACGGCGCGGCCGCGCATCTCGGGGCGGGCGAGCCGGGTGGCCATCGAGAGGGACACGCCGAAGAAGGCCTGCGAGGCGATGCCGGTGACGACGCGCGCGACGAGCATGGTCCAGTAGTCCGGCGCGAGGGCGGCGAGCACGTTGCCGGCCAGGAAGACGGCGAACAGCACCATCAGCGCCCGCTTCTGCGGCAGCTTCAGGAGCGCCGCCGTCAGGAAGGGCCCGCCGAAGGCCATCGCGATCGCGAAGGCGGTGATCAGGTACCCGATCTCCGAGATCGTGGCGCCGAGCCCGTCGGCCATCTGCGGCATGAGTCCGGCGACGACGAATTCACTGGTCACCATGGCGAAGATGCCTAGGGCGAGTACGTATACGGCGCGGGGCATGGCTGCTGCTCCTTCGGGGAGTATGAGTATTGGATAGCTCGGTACAAAATCTGGGCATGCGTGTACGCGCGAGACGGCGAGGCATTGACGCGCGTACGAAGGCGGGGACGGAAGGGAGAGGAGGTGTGGGGAGGGGGGAGATGAGGGCGAGGTCAGGGGCGCAGTGCGTCCAGGGCCGTGTCGGCGATGGACTCCAGGATGGGCCGGTCGGCCCCGGCCTGCGCGGACAGGCGCATGCCGCCGATCGTGGAGTTGATGAACCGGGCGAGCGAGTCCGAGTCCCGCTTGGCGGTGATCGTGCCGTCGCGCTGCCCCGCCTCAAGTGCGGTGCGCAGCATGCCGAGCCGCAGGCCGAGATCGCGCTTGACCAGGGCGGCCGCCTCCGGGTCGCGGCGCGAGAGCTCCACGACGGTGTTGACCGTGAGGCAGCCGATGCTGCGCTCGTCGCTGCCCCGGTACTCGTACTCGGTGTCGACGATCCGGGCGAACAGGGCCCGGATCCGCTCGATGCCGGACCGTGCGGGATCCTCCAGGATCTCGGCCTGCGGCGCGCTCATCATCTCGATGTAGCGGGAAAGGGCCCGCTGGAACAGGTCGTGCTTGCTGGTGAACGTGTTGTAGATGCTGCTGCGGCCCAGTCCGGTGGCGTCGCACAGGTCCTGGGTCGAAGTGGCTTCGTAGCCCTTCTCCCAGAAGGCGCGCATCGCCGCGTCCAGGGCCCTTTCCTCGTCGAACGTCCTCGGTCGGGCCATGGCGGTACCGTACCCGTTTTGGAACGCACGATGCAATACGGGGCGTGAGGTCGCACGCGACGCCGTGCGGGGCGTGAGTCTCGCCGGGACTCAGGCGGGCCAGACCACCGCGAACGCCCGCGCCGGGTTCACCGTGAGCAGGCGCGTCACCAGGTCATCGCCGACGGCCCGTGCGAGCCGCGGCCGCACCCTGCGCAGCAGATGCGGCATGCCGGGGCCGCCGTGCACCGAGCGGGCGGACGCGGTCGTGGTGTCGCCGCCCAGGAGCAGCCGGTCGCCGTGCCCGGCGTCGGCCAGGGCCGCCACCGCTTCCGGCATGCGCCAGTCCGTGGCGTGGTGGGCGCGGGACGGGCCGTCGAAGGCGAGGTAGGCGCCCGCCGCTGCCGCCTCGTGGTGGACCGCGAGGTCGGGGGAGCGGTTCAGATGGCCGAGGATCACCTTGGCGGGCGGCACGTCGAGCTCGCCGCACAGCAGGTCGAGCACGTCGAGCGCGCCCGTGCCGAGCTCCAGGTGCACCGCGATCGGCGCGCCGGTCGCGCGGTGGGCCTCGGCCGCCGCGGTCATCGTCCAGCGCGCGTGCGCGTCCAGGCCGTGGAAGCCGCCCGCGACCTTGATGAGCCCGGCCCGTACGCCGCTGTCGCCGATGCCCCGCGTCAGCTCCCGGGCGAAGAGCTCGCCCAGGCCCCGCGCGCGCAGTTCCGCGAGCAACTCCGGCGTGTAGTGGACCGCTTGGTGCAGGCCCGTCGCCGCCACGATCCGGACGCCCGTCGTACGGGCGAGGGCGGGCAGCTCGCCCGCGCGGCGGCCCATGCCGTACGGCGTCCACTGCACGACGCTCTGCCCGCCCGCCTCCCGGAACGCGTCGAGCTCGGCGGCCGCGTGCTGCGCCGACTCCAGCTCCTGGCCCGGGAGTTGAGGGCTGCGCAGGAAGAGGTGGTCGTGCGCGTCGCAGACGCCCAGGTCGTCCGGGGCGAGGTCGCCGAGGACGGTGCGGACGGCCGGTGCAGCGGCGCTCACCATGCCTTGCCCTGAGGGAGCTGGTCCCGATCGGGGGTCGAGCAGTGCAGCACCTGGAAGACCTCGCCGCGCTCCTTCGGCGCCTCGTGGTCCCACAGCGACAGCGTCACCGCCTCCCAGTGCCGGGGGTCGACGGCGACCACCACGCCGACCGCCCCGGCGACCGACGACAACAGCGCCGCCTCGTCGAGGAGTCCGGAGGCGAGGTCCCCTGTCCGTGCGCCGTCCGGCAGGGGCGTGCGGTGGCGCACCGCGGCCTTCGGCGTGGCGTCGACGGCGCCCCCGGCCTCGTACGCGAGGGGGATCCAGTGCTGCACCACCGGCCGCCCGAAGTCGTCGGAGAGGCCCTGGAACCCCGGCCCCCAGAGGAAGGAGTTCATGCCCTCGGCCGTGTTCCAGACGTAGAACGGCGCGTACTGGTTCACCGGCGAGCCGTCGACGCCGCGCTCGCGGACGAGGTACGCCTTGAAGCCAAGGCCCGGGAAGTCGTCCAGGAGATGGCCCTTGGTGGCCACGCGGTTGCGGATGATGCCCATGTCGTAGTCGGCGGGCAGGGTGATCTCGTACTGCAGGGCGTGCATGGTGCTCTTTCCTGTGGGACCTTGGGGCCTGCGGGGTGGTGGGCTCAGGCCGAGTACGTGGTGTCGGTGACGAGCTCGTCCCAGTGCGCGGTCGTGCCGTCCTCCGCGGCCTCGACCACGGCGAGATGGGTCATGAAGGTGCGCGGCCCCGCGCCGTGCCAGTGCCGCTCGCCGGGCTCGATCCACACGGTGTCGCCCGCCCGGATCGGCTCCACGGGACCGCCCTCGCGCTGCACCAGGCCCTCGCCCTCGGTGACGTGCAGGACCTGGCCGTGCGGGTGGCGGTGCCAGGCGGTGCGGGCGCCGGGGGTGAAGTGGACGCTGAACATCCGCAGCCGGGACGGGGGTTCGGGGCTCGCGATCTCGTCGAGCCAGACGGTTCCGGTGAAGTGCTCGGCGGGGCCGCGGCGGCTGTCGGGGCGGGTCCTGGTGATGTGCACGGGGTGTTCCTCGGCTCGGTGGTGGGCACGGTGGCCGGTGATGGGCACAGCCGCCGGTGGTGGGCGCAGTGGCCGGTGGTGCGTGGGGCGTGGCGCGGTCGGTGGTCAGTGGGCGGCGCGCGGCGCCAGGAGCCCGAGCAGACCTCGTACGCCGTCGTCGAACGCCGCCGGTGACCCCGTCGCCCGCGCGAGCACATACCCGCCCTGCACGGTCGCGACGATGGTCGACGCGACCTCGCCGGGGTCGAGCGACGGGCTGAACTCGCCCTGCTCCACGCCCTCCTGGACGATCGCGGCGAGCCGCTCCTGCAGCCACTCCAGGGTCTCGGTGACGGGTGCGAGCAGCTCCTCGTTCGCGATCACGTCCGGGTCCATCGTCAGCCGCCCCACGGGGCAGCCGCGCAACGCGTCGCGCTCGCGCAGCAGATACGCCGACACGCGGTCGTACGCCGATCCCTCGCCGTCGAGCACCGGCTCCAGCGTGGCGCGCAGCTCCTGCGCGGTGCGTCGGATCGCGGCGAGCGCCAGGTCGGGCTTGCCCGCGAAGTGGTGGTACATGCTGCCCTGCCCGGCGCCCGCGTGCTGCTGGATCGCCTTGGGGCTCGTCCCCACGTAACCGCGCTCCCACAGCAGCTCGCGGGTGGACTCGATCAGACGCTCCGGAGTGCTCATGAGCTCACTGTACATACCAGTAGGTACAGACGTCCAGGTGGGCGGTGCGTACCCCGGCGGGGAGCAGCCGCGGACACGCCGCGTACTCCCGCGGAGGTACGCGCACTGCCGCTGGCCGTACGACGACTTCGCACCCCCGCGCGACGAGGCTCGAAGGCACGGAGAACCACCGGTCCTCCGAAGCCTTCCGAGGAAATGAACGGAGATGGACACCATGCAGACCCTGGCCTTCGACGGCGGACCCGGCCCGTGGATCCTGCTCTTCCCGCTGATCTGGGCGGCCGTCGTCATCGGCGTCGCCACGTTCCTGCGGCGCACCGTGTGGCGCGGCAGGCGCGGCGCCCCCTGGCGGCCCTTCGGCACCGACACCACCTCGCCGATCACCGCGCTCGGGCACCGCTTCGCCACCGGCGAGATCGACGAGGACGAGTACTGGCGGCGCCTGAGCGTCCTCAACGAGGAGTTCGGCCACAGCCGCAAGGGCGGTGCGGCATGAGCACCGCGACCACCACGTTCCCGTCCGGGGTCCGGTACGCGGCGCGGGTCGAGGGGGCCGTGAAGGTCTACGGCTCGGCCGAGACCGCCGTGACCGCCCTGGACGACGTCACCGTCGGCTTCCCCGCGGGACGCTTCACCGCGATCATGGGCCCGTCAGGCTCCGGCAAGTCCACGCTGATGCACTGCGCGGCCGGCCTCGACACCCTCACCTCCGGCTCCGCCCACATCGGCGACGTCGAGCTCGGCTCCCTCGACGACCGGCGCCTGACGCTGCTGCGCCGGGACCGGGTGGGCTTCGTCTTCCAGGCCTTCAACCTGGTGCCGACCCTGACCGTCGCCGAGAACATCACGCTCCCGATGGACCTCGCGGGGCGGCGGGCCGACCGGGAGCTCCAGGAGTGGACGGACGCGCTCATCGACGTCGTCGGCCTGCGCGCGCGCCTGCACCACCGGCCCGCCGAGCTCTCCGGCGGGCAGCAGCAGCGCGTCGCCGTGGCCCGCGCGTTCGCGGGCCGCCCCGAGGTCGTCTTCGCCGACGAGCCCACCGGCAACCTCGACTCGCGCTCCGGCGAGGAGGTCCTCGGCCTGCTCGGCCGCGCCGTACGGCAGATGGACCGCACCGTCGTCATGGTCACCCACGACCCGGTGGCCGCCGCCCACGCCGACGAGGTCGTCTTCCTCGCCGACGGCCGCCTCGTGGACCGCATGGCGGACCCGACGGCCGACAAGGTCCTCGACCGCCTGAAGGCCTTCGACACCGGGTGGGACGGGCGCCCCGGCACCGCCGGGGACGACGAGGCGCGGTGGGCGTACGACGGCACCAAGTGGACCTACGACGCGGACGGAGGGACCTCCTCATGAGTGCCGCGAGCGCTTCGGCGCGCCTCAGCATGACCTCGCTGCGCGGCCACAAACGCCGCTTCGCCGGCACCTTCCTCGCGGTGCTGCTCGGCGTCGCCTTCCTGGCGGGCACGCTCGTCATGGGCGACACGCTGCGCCAGAGCTTCGACACGATGTTCAGCGACGCCACGGGCGGCACGGACGCGGTGGTCCGCAGCGAGAACATCATCACCGCGGCCGGCGAGGCCCAGGGCGTGCGGCAGGCCGTCGACACCGGACTCGTCGAGCGGATCGAGAAGGTGCCGGGCGTCGCGGCCGCCGTGCCCGACATCCAGGGCGCGGGCCAGCTGGTCGGCAAGAACGGCGACCCGGTCGGCGGCAACGGCCCGCCCACGCTCGCGGGCAACTGGATCACCGACGCCGAGCTGAATCCGTATCGACTCGCCGAAGGGCGTGCCCCGAAGAAGTCCGGCGAGGTCGTGGTCAACCGCGGCGCCGCCGACAAGGGCGACCTGAAGGTCGGCGACACGACGACCCTGCGCACCCCCGACCCCGTCAAGGTGACGATCGTGGGCCTCGCGACCTTCGCCGGCGAGGACGGCATGGCGCAGACCACCTTCACCGGCATGACCCGGGCCGACGCGGAGAAGTACCTCATGCCGAAGCCCGGCGAGGCCGCGTCGATCCAGGTGCGGGCCGGCCCCGGCACGGGGCAGCGGGAGCTCGTCGAGGCCCTTGACCGCGCCCTGCCCCGGGGGATCGAGGCCATCACGGGGGAAGAGGCGGCGGCGGAGAGCTCCGACCGGATCTCGGGCCAGTTCCTCTCGGTCTTCACGACGCTGCTGCTCGTCTTCTCCGGCGTGGCGCTGCTCGTCGCCACGTTCTCCATCCACAACACGTTCGCGATCGTCGTCGCCCAGCGCACCCGCGAGAACGCCCTGCTCCGCGCGCTCGGCGCCTCGCGCCGCCAGGTCACCTGGGCGACGCTGCTCGAAGCGTCCGCCGTGGCCGCGGTGGCCTCCGTCGTGGGCCTCGCGGGCGGGATCGGCATCGCGGCCGGGCTCCAGGTGCTCTTCCCGGCCATCGGATTCCCGTTCCCCGACGGCGACTTGGTGATCAGTAGTACGTCGCTGCTGCTGCCCCTCGCGGTCGGCGTCGTCGTCTGCCTGGCCTCCGCGCTGCTTCCCGCCGTCCGCGCGGGCCGCACGGCTCCGCTCGCGGCGCTGCGCGAGACGGCGGTCGACCACTCCGGCGCGTCGCGGACTCGGGCGGTCACGGGCGCCGCGCTCGGGCTCGTCGCCGTGGCCCTCACCCTCGTCGGCGTCCTGGTGAGCCCGTCGATCTGGCTGGCCGCGACCGGCGCCGTGCTCGCGCTCACCGCGTTCGTGATCCTGGGCCCGGTCGCCGCGACCCGGGCGGTGCGCGTCATCGGCGTGCCCCTCGACCGGCTGCGCGGCGTCACCGGCGCCCTCGCCCGGCGCAACGCCCTGCGCAGCCCCAAGCGGACCGCCGCCACCGCGAGCGCCCTGATGATCGGCGTCGCCGTCGTCGGCCTGTTCACGGTCTTCGGCGCCTCGCTCAAGGCCACCATGGACCAGACCGTGGCACGCTCCTTCGCGGGCGACGTCGCCGTCAGCACCCCCCGGTTCGGCGCCGGAGGCAGCGGCCTGAGCCCCCGCCTCGCCCCCGCGCTCGCGGAGCGCCCGGAAGTGGACACGGCGGTCGGCCTCGGCAAGGGAGTGGCCGAAGTCGACGGCAAGGGCCGGGAGTTGACCGTCACCGACCCCGTCCTGCTCGGCAGGGCCTTCGAGCTCGGCCGGGTCGAGGGGTCGCTGCGCGGCCTCGGCGACGACGGCATCGCCATCACCCGCAAGGAGGCCGACAAGCAGCACCTGAAGGTCGGCGACACCACCCGGCTCGCCTTCACCGACGGCGCGAAGGACACGTTCACGGTCCGTGCCGTGTACGGCCAGTCGGAGCTCGCGGGCGACTACGTCATCACGCGCGCGGCCTGGGCCCCGCACCGCGCCCAGGACTCCGACACGCTGATCTCCGTCACCTTCAAGGACGGCGTGAGCGCCGCCGACGGCAAGGCCGCGGTGACGGACGTGGCGAAGGCGTACGGGAACCCGGACGTGCAGACCCGCGACGAGTACGCCGCGTCCTCGGCGAGCGGCATCGACATGATGCTCACCCTCGTCTACGCCCTGCTCGCCCTTGCCGTCCTGATCGCCCTGCTCGGCATCGCCAACACGCTGACCCTCGCCGTGCACGAACGCACCAGGGAGCTCGGCCTGCTGCGGGCCGTCGGACAGACCCGCGCCCAGCTGCGCGCCATGGTCCGCTGGGAGTCGGTCCTGGTGGCCGCTTTCGGCACGGCGGGCGGCCTCGCGCTCGGCGGGTTCCTCGGCTGGGTCCTGGTCAAGGCGTCCGACGGGGCGTCGGACACCGCGTTCGCGTTCGCGCTGCCGCCGGTGCAGCTCGCCGTGGTCGCCCTGGTGGGCCTCGCGGCGGGAGCCCTCGCGGGCCTGCGCCCGGCAGGCCGCGCGGCCCGCCTGGACGTCCTGCGCGCGATCGCCACGGAGTGACGTACCGACGCAGGCACGGAGCGACGTACTGACGGACAACTGCAAGAAGCGGTACACGACATACGCGCACAACAGTCACCGCCCGGTCAGCCAGGAACGGCCGACCGGGCGGGAGCATGAGCGCCGACAGCGGCGGCGGTGGCGGTCGCGGCGGACGCGGTGTCGGCGAAGGCGCCGCGTGCCGCGGGACCGTAGCCCGGATACGCCGCCAAGGACACGGCCGAGGCCGGCGCGCAGAGCGTGAACCAGACGACCTTGCCCCCGTCGTCCTCGGGCCGCACCCCCCAGCTCTCGCTGACCGCGGCGACGAGGGCGAGCCCCCGGCCGCAGGTCTCGAAGGGTTCCGCGCCACGCACCTGCGGCAGCCGTGGATCGTGGTCGTGGACGGAGACCGTGAGCCGGTCGAGCAGGAGCTCGATGTCCACGGTGCACAGCTTGTCCGGCTCCGCGTGGCGGTGGACGTTGGTGAGCAGCTCGGTCACGCCGAGCGCGGCATGGTCTATCAAGGAATCAAGATGCCAGTAGCGCAACTGCGCCGATACGATTCTGCGGACTTGCCCGATCCGCGACGGCAGGGCCTGGAGCTCTACCGTGCAATGCCTGCTTGGCTGGCTGATCACGGTGCGACTCCCCGAAATGAGGTCCGGAAGAAGACGGCGTTCGGATCCAGCAGGAGGGCACATGGGCTCTGCCGCCTGCTGAAGGGCCGGCGGGCTGGTTCGCAGCGTCATCGCCGGTAAACCCAGAGTGATGTGAGACCAGGGTGACTCAGGGGGTGCGCGTGTGCAACTCGCGCCCGCCCAAGACCCGTCAGGCCCGCTGCCGCGCACCCGCGGTGCGGATCGCTTCGAGGAAGGCGCGGACCGTGGGCGGGCCGCTCTCTCCGGGCACCGGATCGTGGTCGCCGAGCGTGAGCCGGTAGCGCGTGCCGTTGACCTCGGCGAGGGCTCTGTCGTGCGGGGCGAACCACGGTTTGCCCGCGCGCACCGCCGTGACCGGCGCGCTGTCGATCTCCGTGCCGTAACTGGTGAGCAGTTCCAGCCTGCCGTCGTTGATCCGGACCTGCCCGGCGCGGGTCAGGGAGCGCAGCCGCTTCCCGATCCGCACACCGGTGGCCGTGAACTCCGGCTCTGCCATGACGCTCCGCCCCCTCGCACGCGGTGGTGTACCGCGCTTTAGGTGGTCCGCGGTGCTTCGTGTGCCGCGGTGCTTGCTGTTCCGACACTGTCCGCGCCCTGGTCGGGGCGGATCGGGACCTACCCCTGTCCCGTGCGGTGCAGTGTGCACGTGCCCGGCCGCTTGCACTAGGCCGCATGACGACGTCGCACATGCCACTTCCGTGCGGCGGTACGTCAGGGACACGACACCGCCGGATGGCGGGGGCAGGCATCCCTTTGAGGTGTCAAAAGGAGTGTTTATGCAGGTGAGGCACGTGTTGTGGGTGTTTATCATCGAGGGGTCCGGCCGGATCGAACCGCGTCCGGCACGAGCCCCGAGGAGCCGCGCGGTGAGCACTGTCAAGACCGACCCGACCGACGAGCCGATGGCCACACTCGACGTGGACCGCAGCGACGAGAACTACCGCGCCTGGCTGAAAGAAGCGGTGCGCAAGGTCCAGGCCGACGCCAACCGCTCCGCGGACACCCATCTGCTGCGCTTCCCGCTCCCCGAGCACTGGGGCATCGACCTGTACCTCAAGGACGAGTCGACGCATCCGACCGGCAGCCTCAAGCACCGGCTCGCCCGCTCGCTGTTCCTGTACGGCCTGTGCAATGGCTGGATCCGTCCGGGACGCCCGGTGATCGAGGCGTCCAGCGGCTCGACGGCCGTCTCGGAGGCGTACTTCGCCAAGCTGATCGGGGTGCCCTTCATCGCGGTGATGCCGCGCACGACCAGTGCCGAGAAGTGCCGCCTCATCGAATTCCACGGCGGGCAGTGCCACTTCGTGGACGACTCGCGCACCATGTACGCCGAGTCGGCCCGGCTCGCCGTCGAGACCGGCGGCCACTACATGGACCAGTTCACCTACGCGGAACGGGCCACGGACTGGCGCGGCAACAACAACATCGCCGAGTCGATGTACCAGCAGCTGCGCCTCGAGCGCTATCCGGAACCCACCTGGATCGTGGCGACGGCGGGCACCGGCGGCACCTCCGCGACCATCGCCCGCTACGTCCACTACATGCAGCACGACACCCGGATCTGCGTCGCCGACCCGGAGAACTCCTGCTTCTTCGACGGCTGGACGCACCACGACCCGGACGCCACCAGCGACTGCGGCTCACGCATCGAGGGCATCGGCAGGCCGCGCATGGAGCCGAGCTTCGTGCCCGGCGCCATCGACCGCATGATGAAGGTCCCGGACGCGGCGAGCGTCGCCGCGGTCCGGGCCCTGGAGCAGGTCATCGGCCGCAAGGCGGGCGGCTCGACCGGCACGGGCCTGTGGAGCGCCCTGAAGATCGTCGCGGAGATGGTGGCCGAGGGCCGCACCGGCAGCGTCGTCACCCTCATCTGCGACCCCGGCGACCGCTACCTGGACAAGTACTACTCGGACGCCTGGCTGGCGGAACAGGGCCTGGACATCGGGCCGTACGCGGCGGCCATAGAGGCACTCCTGGCCACGGGCGCCTGGCCGAAGGCCCCGGCGAACTAGGGCGTGTCCTTCGTCAGGCGCCGCTCCAGGTGGGCGACCGCGTCCTGGAAGGAGCGGTCGAAGCCCTTGCGGCCGAACTTCACCACGAGGTACGGCACGCCCATGGCCCGGACGGCGAAGGTCCACCGGACACGGGTGCCGGTGGCCGTCGGGGTCAGGTGCCACTCCTCGACCAGGGCCCGCAGGCCCGGCACGTTCGAGGCGTCGACGCGGTAGACGTACCGCTCGGGCGCCTCGGCCGCGAGGATCGTCTCCTCGAAGCGGATGCCGCCCTGGAGCCGGATCTCGCGGCCCTCGCCGCCCCGCGTGGGCCGGGCCCGGGTCACCGACGGGAACCAGGCGGGCCACTGCTCCACGTCCACGGCCAGGGCCCGGTAGACGTCCTCGGGCGGCGCGGCGACCTCGCGGGCGAAGACGTGCCGCAGCGGGGCGGCGGTGAGGAAGTCGAGGCCCACGGGCCTCAGACGGCGTCGCATCGTACGCGGCCCCCCTGCGGACGTCAGTACGTGACCGGGCAACGGCCACGATAGCGGGGCCGCCGTCGGATGTCCGCCGTCAGGCGTCCTCGGCCGTCGGCTCTCCGGGGCGCTCGGAGGCGTGCTCGGACTCGCCCGCGACCACAAGCCGGCGCAGGTGCTCGGAGACCTCCGTCCGCGCGTCGCCGGGCAGCCCCGCGTCCGTCACGAGCGTGTCCACCTGCCCCAGCGTGGCGAAGGAACTCAGGCCCACCGTGCCCCACTTGGTGTGGTCCGCGACCACGACGACGCGCCGCGCCGACTGCACCAGACGCCGGTTGGTCTCCGCCTCCGCGAGGTTGGGCGTGGACAGACCGGCCTCGGCCGATATGCCGTGCACCCCGAGGAACAGCACGTCGAAGTGGAGCGCCGCGATGGCCTGGTCGGCGACCGGGCCGACGAGGGAGTCCGACGGCGTGCGCACCCCGCCCGTGAGGACCACCGTCGCCGCGCCCTGCCGCTGGCCCGAGCTGCGCTGCGCGGAGTGGAAGACGTCCGCGACCCGCACCGAGTTCGTCACCACCGTCAGGTCGGGGACGTCGAGCAGGTGGTGGGCGAGCGCGTACGTCGTCGTGCCGCCGGACAGCGCGATCGCCGTGCCCGGCGCCACCAGGGCCGCCGCGGCGCGCGCGATGTCCTCCTTGGCGGTGAGCTCGAGGCCCGACTTGGCCTCGAAGCCCGGCTCGTGGGCGCTCGCCTCGATCACCGGGACCGCGCCGCCGTGCACCTTCTCCAGGACGCCCTGGCGGGCCAGCGCGTCCAGGTCGCGGCGGACCGTCATGTCCGACACGCCCAGCTTCCTGGTGAGTTCGTTGACCCGGACGCCGCCGCGGCGGCGGACCTCGTCGAGGATCAGGGCGCGACGCTGCTCCGCGAGGAGGTTCTGATTCTCGCTCACGTCAGGTCCGGCCCTTTCGCCCAGTGAAGCCCGTCATCCGTCAAGCCCGTCGTCCTCGTCATCCCCGTCACCAGGGTCGTCTCATCCTCGCACGAGCCACCGACGGACAATGAAGGGGGAGATTACGTGACGGGGGGTGCGCGCGGGGCCCGGAGCCGAGATCCTTGGACCCTGCGTGACCGCACGCGGATCAGCACGGCGCACGACTCAGTACGGCGCACGACTCGGGGGAGCGGGACAGTGGAGCGTGCCACAACACAAGAGACCACCCATGCGCAGGGACCGCCGGACCGGGTGGCTCTGGAACTCCTCGTCCACGGGGTCGGCGGCACCACGCCGGAACAGATGCTCGGCGACCCGCGGACCGTCCGCGTCTTCGGTGACAAGACCGCCGCCGTCCACCGCCGCGCCGACGACGTGGACGCCGAGGCCCGCCCGGAGGACTACCGCGAACGCCCGGTCCCCGAGGCGTACGTCTGGTCCAACCTCACGTCCGGCAACGGCTCGCGCGCCCTGTGGCTCCTGCTGCTCCCGTTCATGGTCGTCAACCTCGCGCACTGGATGCGCCCCGACGCCCGTGGCATGAAGCGCGCCGTGCGCAGCTACGGCCTCCTGGTGCGGCTCGTCGCCCTGACCCTCAGCCTGCTCCTGGTCGCCGCCGCCTGCGAGCTCGCCATCGACCTGGTGGCCTGGCAGTGCGCGGGCACGCGCGCGTGCGTCGACGACCACTCCTGGCTCGGCTTCCTGGCGCCGGAGTCCGCCGGGGGCGGCGGCTGGTGGTCGCAGCCGGGCCGCCGCATCGCGCTGGCCGCGCTGCTGCCCGCCGCACTCACCGGCCTGCTCTGGTACCTGTCCCACCGCACCTGGAGCGCGTACGAGTCCCAGCAGCCGTTCCCAAACCAGCAGGACCCGGAGGAGGCGGGCCGCAACGCGCTCGGCAGGCCCGGCTTCTGGTACGGGCGCAGGCTCGTCGCGCGCCTGCGCGCCGCCCACGCCGCCGCGGGCCTCCTGACGGTCGCCGCCGCCGTCGCCGCGTCCGCCGCACGCTACGACCGACGCCCCGGCGGGCCCGCGCTGCTCGACGCCCTCGGCTGGGCCCTGCTCGCGGCGCTCGCCGTGGCCCTCGCCTTCGTGGTGTGGGTGGTGTGCCGCAGGGGCCGCAGCGAACAGCGCCTCGACCAGCGGATCGACCGCGCCCTGGTGCGCCGCTTGCCCTTCGCCGCCCTCGGCCTGCTGCTCCTGTCCGTCCTGTACGCCGGGTGGTCGCGCCCCGCCTGGACCTCCGCGGGCCGGCTGCCCGGCAATACGACGTTCGGCGGCATCGCGCTCGTCCAGGGCGCCCTCGTGCTCGCGCTCGCCGTGGTCGCCGCCCTCATCCACCGCAGGGCGCCCGACGCCCGCGCCGCGATGCGCGGCCTCGGCGGACCCGCGGTCGCCATGCTCGCCTGCGCCCTCGGCGGCGTGATGTCCGGCGGCGGCTCCCAGCGCCTCGCCGACTGGCTCGACGGCACGGGCTCACCCGGCGCGGGCGGCACCATCGGCGGCCCGCCCGCCCTGCTCACCTGGCAGGCCTCCGTCATCCCGCCGCTCCTGGTCGTCGTCGCCGTGCTCGCCGCCGTGCTCGGCGTCCGCACCGCGCGCACGCTGCGCCGCGAGCTCGCCCAGGTGCCGCGCGACTACCCCGACGAGCGCCAGGACACCGCCCGCACCCGCAGCATCGCCAGCACCCGCGCGGGCGCCGCCCTCACCGACCAGGCCCCCCTGATCGTCGGCGTCACCTCGGCCACGACGCTGCTGCTCGGCGCCGGAGCGCTCATCGGCGCCTGGGTGAGCGGCAAGGTGCCGAGCAAGGCCGCCGAGAACGCGCCCCCCTTCATCGAGGGCGCCGCACAGACCGCGCAGGCCCTCGGCTCCTGGCTCATCGGCCTGGGCTTCATACTCTTCGTCACCTGGGGCCGCCGCGCCTACCGCGACCCCTCCGCACGCCGCACCATCGGCATCCTGTGGGACGTCGGCACGTTCTGGCCGCGCGCCGCCCACCCCTTCGCCCCGCCCTGCTACGCCGAGCGCGCGGTGCCCGACCTGACCTGGCGCATGCACACCTGGACCCGCGCCACCGGCGGCCGCCTCGTCCTGTCAGGACACTCCCAGGGCAGCGTCCTCGCCGCCGCGGCGGCCTGGCAACTGCTGCCCTCGGTACGCAAGCGCGTCGCGCTGCTCACCTACGGCTCCCCGCTGGAGCGCCTGTACGGGCGCTGGTTCCCCGCGCACTTCGGCCCCGCGGCCCTCAGCTCCCTGCACCAGGAGGTCGACTGCTGGCGCAACCTCCACCGCGCCACCGACCCGATCGGCGGTCCCGTACGCCTGCACGGCGACTGCGGCCCGCAGGTCGACCGCGCGGCCCTGAAGGACCCGCTCGCCTACGGCCGCACCGCGGAGCACCCCCTGCCCGCGCCGATCCTCGGGCACAGCGACTACCAGGCCGACCCGGCGTTCGCCGAGGAGCGCGCGCGGCTGCTCGCCCGGCTCAGGCCCGCGCCCGGCGTGCCACGGCCGAAGACACCGGCCACCGCGCCCGACGCGGCCGTCACGGCAGCTCCGGAAGGTCCTCCGGATACAGCAGGGTGAGGTCGTCGGTGCTCGGCTCGTCGACCCCCGCGACCCGGCCCGCGTGCCGCTCGACCATCGCCTCGAACGTCTGCCGCGCCGTGCGGCCGTTGCCGAACGTCGGACCCTTCGGGATCGCCGTGAAGTACTTCAGGAGCGCCTCGGCCGTGCCCGTCCCCAGGGTGTACTCGTGCTCGTCGGCCTGCTGCTCGACGATGTGCAGGAGCTCCTCGGGCGCGTAGTCGCCGAAGGTGATGGTGCGCGAGAACCGGGACGCCACACCGGGGTTGACCGACAGGAAACGGTTCATCTCCGCCGTGTAGCCCGCGACGATCACCACGACCGCCTCGCGGTGGTCCTCCATGAGCTTCACCAGCGTGTCGATGGCCTCGCGTCCGAAGTCGCGCCCGGAGTCCTCGGGCGAGAGCGCGTACGCCTCGTCGATGAACAGGACGCCGCCGCGGGCCTTGTCGAAGGCCTCCTGGGTGCGGATCGCCGTCGAGCCGATGTGCTCGCCCACCAGGTCGACGCGCGACACCTCGACGAGATGGCCGCGCTCCAGGACGCCGAGCGAGGCGAGGATCTCGCCGTAGAGCCGGGCCACGGTCGTCTTGCCGGTGCCGGGGGAGCCGGTGAACACCAGGTGGCGGCGCACGGACGCGGCCTTGAGGCCCGCCTGCTGCCTGCGCCGGCCGACCTCGATCATGTCGGTGAGCGCCCGCACCTCGCGCTTGACGCTCTCCAGGCCCACCAGCGCGTCCAGTTCGCCGAGCACGGCCTTCGACGTGCGGGACGGCTCCGGGGCGGGCGGCGCCTCGGTGACGCGCGGTTCGGGTACCGCGCCGAGCAGCCCCGCCGACTGCGTGGCCGTCTGCACGGCGGGCTCCGGCGCGGCGGCGCGCACGCCGGCGCTCTCGTCGCTCGTGCAGTCCTCGACGAGCGGCCCGTCCTCCGCGAACTCGAAGCCGCCGCGCGCGCACCGCTCCGTACGGCACTTCTTCAGCGTCGTCCGGCAGCCGTCGATGACGTGGAAGCCGTATCCGCCGCTGCCGACGACCTTGCAGCGCGTGAGGCTGCCCCGGCCGCCCGCCGAGACGTAGAAGCCCGCCTCGGCCGGGGACGTGACCGTGCACCGCTCGACCGTGGGGTCGGCGCCCTTGGTGATGATCACGCCCGTCTGGGTGCCGTCGACCGTGCAGTCCGCGAGGACGCCGCCGCTGCCGTGGTCGCGGAACCAGGCGCCGGTGCCCGCCTCGCGGATGCGCACGTCGTCCAGCTGGGCCGTCGCGCCGTCGCTCACCGACACCGCCGTGTTGCGGACCTGCGTCAGATCGCTGTCGACGACGTCCACGCGCGAGCCCCGGTCCAGCACGAACAGCGCGTCCGGCACGTCGTGCACCCGGCACGACTCCAGGACCGCCGTCGCCCCGTCGCTGACCCACACCGCCGGATAGTCCCCCGTGCTGTCGTGGATCTCGCACTGGTTGGCGTCCACGCGGGTTCCCGGGTCCCACACGGAGAGGCCGTTGCGCCCGAACTCGCGCACCGTCGTGCGCGTCAGCGTGAGGACCGAGCGCGAGCGCAGGTCGACCGCGTTCTCCGGGATGTCGTGGATGCGGCAGTCGGCGAGCGTGAGGACCGCGTCCGTGTCGAGCGTGACGCCGTCGGACGTGGTGCGGTGCACCGCGCAGTCCGTCAGGTGCGCGGTCGCCCGCGCGGCCACCTGCACGCCCGAGCCCTTGACCTCGTACACCTCGCAGCCGAAGGCCTCAAGGCCGCTGTGCTCCCCGGTCACCGAGAGGCCCGCCCCCGACGTGTGGTGCACCCGGCAGCGCTCCAGGCGCGGATGCCCGCCGTCGCGCACCGCGACCCCGGACTGGCCCGCGGCGACGACCTCGCACTCCTCGAACACCCCGCCCCCGCCGTCGAGTACGGCGATGCCGATGCCGCCCGCGTTGTCGACCGTGCAGCGGCGCAGCGTCGGGCGTGCGCCCCCGCGCACCTCGATCCCGGCCGCCGACCGCGTCATCACGCGCACGTCCGCGAGCTCCGGCGCGCCGTCCTCGACGAGCAGCGCGGGCGCGGCCGAGTCCTGGCCCTCGATGTGCAGGTCCTGCACGAGCGCGGAGGCCCGCACGGTCAGCGGCACCCCGTCGACGGGCGCGATGCGCACGGAGCCGGGGGAGCCCTCGGGGCCGCGCAGCGTCACCGCGCGCTGGACGACGAGGTTCTCGCGGTACGTCCCGGGGGCCACCGTCAGGACGTCCCCGTCGCCCGCGGCCTCCAGGGCGGCGGCCAGCGATGCGTACTCGCCCGTGCGGCGCCGCCACCGCGACGTACCGGTGTGCGTCACCTGGACCGTGCCCTGTGCCATGGAGTAGCTCTGCCCCCACCTCGACGTACGCGGGACCTCGCGCCCGCGCGCAAGGGGGCCGAAGAGTTCGCCCGGTCCACCGTAGCGCGCGCGACGGTGGCGAGTTGACCCGATGGCCAGGCTCTCACCAGGTCCCGGTGTCAGGCGCCCGTGCCCGTCTTCCCCCAGTCCGGGCCCGCCCTGTCCCAGGCCTGGTCCCAGCGCGCGTACCGCCGCTGGACCTGCCGCCAGACGATCAGGCGCCGGGCGCCCTCGACGAGCCCGGCGCAGGCGAGGGCGGCGCCGAATCCGGCGAGGGCCGCGTGCGTCAGGGCCGTGGCCGGATCCAGGGGGCGGGCCACGACCCGGCCGTCCTTGTCGGTCCACACCCGGAACCGGTCGCCGGGGCGGGGGGACTTGAGGTCGGAGACGACGACGCCCGCGTGCCCCGAGCCGTCGGGGCCCGTCCAGCTGGCGAGCACGCGCCGGCGCGCGTCCCGCGACGCGGTCTCGGGGTCGAGGTCGACGGACGGCTTGTCCAGCTTCTGCAGGACGGTGGCGGCGACGCTGTGCCGGGCCTTGTGCTGGGCCGCCACGGAGCGCAGCAGCGCGTCGTGGGTCAGCGTGCCGGTGACCGTCCCGACGACGGGGGCCGCGACGGCGATCAGGACGAGCGCGACGAGCGCCACCCAGGCCTCGGCGAGGTCGGTCCCGCGGCGCAGGGCATTGTGGCGCCAGCGCCAGAGTCCGGCGATCGCTCGCACAGTCCCGCACCCCCTTCGGGGATCATCCCGGCCTTCCCACCGAGCCTCAACGTCCTTACCCCGCCTTCGAGTTCCCCGGTGCCGCCGCGTTCATTCTCCGGGGCCGGTTCACGCACACGAAAGCCGCCGTCGGGCGGGAGCTCGACGGCGGCTTACGGGGGCGTACGGCGGCGGCTCTCAGTAGCCGCGGTACTGCCGGTTGTACGGGTCCTCGTGCGGCGCGGGCGCCGGACGGGGCGCCGCGGGGCGCATCGCCTCGTACCCGGTGGGGCCGGGGCTCGCGGGGCGCTGCTGCTGCGGGCCCGGATAGCCGCGAGGGCCCGCGGACTGCTGCGGGATGTACGGCGCGGGGGCCTGCTGCAGCGGTGCGGGCTGCGGGGCCTGGGGCGCGTAGCCGTACGCGGGGTTCGGGTGGGCGGCCATCGTGGGTGCGGCCTGCACGGGGGCCATCCCTGACATGGGGGCCATCTGCGCCATCGGGGCCATCTGCGCCATGGAGGGCGCGGACGGGGCCGAGGGGCCGGCCGGCAGGGCGGGGAGCGCGGAGGACAGGGCGGGGAGGTGGCTGCCCGTGTCGTACGCGGCAGGGACCCGAATCGGGGCGATCTGAGGAGTGCCCCGCTCGGCGACCAGCGAGTCGTAGATCGGAGTGTCCTGGAAGGACGGCGCGGAGTAGTAACCGCCGCCATAGGTGGAGCGGGGGGAGGTCATGCTCCATAAGTTAAGCCCTTGATGTGCTGGTTGGGGAGACCGATAAGAGGGTTGTTTGGCGTGTTGGCAGTGACTCTCGACCGCCAATGCGAGCGAACCTGGGAAAATCGGTCGCGCGGCGACGTAGGGATCCTGTAAAGGGCGTGTTCTTCCGGGGTTACCGGGGGTCGACCGGCAGTGGTCGGACGCCGTTTCCAGGGCCGCCCGTGCGAGTCTTCGAATGCCAGGTAATAGGTTGGGCAGGTACGGAACGGCGGTCCGGCCGGGCCCGGCACCTTGTGATGGGGGCAGACATGTCTATGGCCAAAGGTTCGAATGTTCCCGTGCAGGCATCTGCCGTACGGGTCGAATTGGGCTGGGGTTCGGGACCGGGAGTTCCGGACGCCGATGCCTCGGCACTGCTGCTCGACGCTTCCGGAAAGGTGCGCTCGGACGCGGACTTCGTGTTTTACAACCAGGCGACGCACGCGTCGGGCGCGGTGCGCCACGAGGGCAAGCGGTCCGCGGGCGGCGGGGTGACCGACGCGCTCGTCGTGGACCTCGCGCGCGTGGAGCCCGGCGTCGACCGGGTGGTGCTCGCCGCGTCGGCGGACGGCGGCACGTTCGGGAAGGTGCCGGGCCTGCACATCAGGGTGCTCGACGCCGCGAGCGGCGCGGAGCTCGCGCGGTACGACAGCGCGGACGCGAGCGTCGAGACGGCCTTCGTCCTCGGCGAGCTCTACCGCCGCCAGGGCGCGTGGAAGTTCCGGGCCGTCGGGCAGGGCTACAGCAGCGGCCTCGAAGGGCTCGCGACGGACTACGGCATCACGGTGGACGAGCCCCAGCAGGCGGCCCCCGCCCCGGCTCCCGCGCCCGCCGCCCCGGCACCGGCCCCCGCGCCCGCCGCCCCGGTCGCGCCGCCCGCTCCGCCCATGGCGACGCCCGCGCCCGCCCCCGCGTCCCCGCCGCCTCCGCCCGCCGCCCCCGCCCAGCCGGTGCGCCTGACCAAGGTCACGCTCACCAAGGAGGCGCCGACGGTCTCCCTCACCAAGCAGGGCGGCACGTCGGGCGCGCTGCGCGTGAACCTCAACTGGGAGGTGCGCAAGCAGTTCAAGGGCTGGGCCAGCAAGCTCGGCCGGGCCGTGGCGATGCACGCCGACCTGGACCTCGACCTGTGCGCGCTGTTCGAGCTCGCCGACGGCCGCAAGGGCGTCGTCCAGGCGCTCGGCAACGCCTTCGGCGCGATGCACCAGCCCCCGTACATCCTCCTGGACGGCGACGACCGCACCGGAGCCGTGGCCACCGGCGAGAACCTCACGGTCAACCTCGACCACACGCAGGACTTCCGGCGCATGGTCATCTTCGTGACGATCTACGAGGGCGCGCGCAGCTTCGCCGACCTGAACGCGACGGTCACGCTGACGCCGCAGCACGGCGCGCCGATCGAGTTCTCCCTGGACGAGTGCACGGTGCCGTCGACCGTCTGCGCGCTCGCCCTCATCACCAACCAGGGCGGCGAGCTCGTGGTCCAGCGCGAGGCCCGCTACCTGGTGCCCGAGCGCGGCGTGAGCCCGCAGCGCACCATCGACTACGCCTACGGGTGGGGCATGAACTGGACGCCCGGCAGGAAGTGACCGCTCACGGACGGGAGTCCGGGCCCGCCTCCGCGGTCTCTGCGGCCGCGCCGGGGCGGGCGTACGTCCGGCCCTTCCACGCGGCGCCGCGCCCCCGGTAGTGCTGCACCGCGGAGTCCACGGTCATCAGCAGGTACAGGAACGCGGTGGCGGGCAGGGTGAGCGCGAGCCACCGGGGCTGGCGGTAGTAGCGCAGCATCGGCAGATACGTCGCCGTCATCACCAGCCACGCCAGGCCGCCGAGGACCGCGGCGCCCGCGTCACCCGTCGCCAGGCCCGCGCACAGGCCCACCGGCGGCGCCAGATAGATCACGGCGAGCCCGGCCACCGTGCCGACGAGCACCAGCGGGTTGTGCCGCAGCTGGGCGTACGCGCTGCGCGCCACCATCCGCCACAGATCCGCGAGCCTCGGGTAGGGCCGGACGCTGTCGACGCGGTCGGCGAGGCCCAGCCAGATGTGCCCGCCGCCGCCCTTGACCGCCCGGGCGAGCGCGACGTCGTCGATGACCGCGTGCCGGATGACGTCCGGCACGCGGGCCCGCTCGGCGGCCTCCGTACGCAGCAGCACGCAGCCCCCGGCCGCCGCGGCGACCCGCCCGCCCCTGCGCGCGATCCAGCGGAACGGATACAGCTGCGCGAAGAAGTACACGAACGCCGGGACCACGAGCCGCTCCCAGACGCTGGCCACCCGCAGCCGCGCCATCTGCGAGACGAGGTCGTAGCCCCCCGACTCCGCGGCGGCCACCAACTCCCGCAGGCTGTCCGGCTCATGGGCGATGTCGGCGTCCGTCAGGAGCAGGAATCCAGGCGTACGCGCGCGTGCCAGGCCGATGCCGTGCCGCACCGCCCACAGCTTGCCCGTCCAGCCCGCCGGCGGCTCACCGGGCGAGGTGACGGTCAGCGGGAGCCCGCCGTGCCGCTCCGACAGGGCGCGGGCGAGCTCTCCCGTGCCGTCGCTGCTGCCGTCGTCGACGAGGAACACCTCGGCGCGCCCCGGATAGTCCTGCGCGAGCAGCGACGGCAGGCTCTGAGGCAGGACCTCGGCCTCGTCCCGCGCGGGGACGACGACGCACACCGACGGCCATTCCTCCGGAGCCCGGCGCGGCGGCAGCCGCAGATCCGTACGCCAGAAAAAACCCTGTCCAAGGAGCAGCCACACCCACACGGCGAGTGAGGCGGCGGTGATCCACGCAACGGCACTCATCCGCCGCAGTCTGCCCCACCGTGACCGGCTCGTACGGCCGATCGACTAAGGTGACCGGGTGAAGATCGCGTTGATGGACTCCGGAATCGGACTGCTCGCCGCGGCCGCCGCGGTACGGCGCCTGGCCCCCGGCGCCGATCTCGTTCTCTCCTCGGACCCCGACGGCCTGCCCTGGGGACCGCGCACCGTCGAGGACCTCACGCGGCGCTCCCTCGCCGTCGCCGAAGCCGCCGCCGCGCACCGCCCGGAGGCGCTGATCGTGGCCTGCAACACGGCGTCCGTGCACACGCTCCCCGCCCTGCGCGCCCGCTTCGAGCCGGACCTGCCCGTCATCGGCACCGTCCCCGCGATCAAGCCCGCGGCGACCGGCGGCGGACCGATCGCCATCTGGGCCACGCCCTCCACCACCGGCAGCCCCTACCAGCGCGGCCTCATCCAGGAGTTCGCCGCCGGTGCAGGCGTCACCGAGGTGCCCTGCCCGGGGCTCGCCGACGCCGTGCAGGAGGCCGACGAGGAGGCCATCGCGCGGACGGTCGCCGCGGCCGCGGCCCTCACCCCGCCCGACGTCCGGGCCGTCGTCCTCGGCTGCACGCACTACGAACTGGTCGCCGAGCGCATCCGCGCCGCCGTGCAGCGGCCGGACCAGGAGCCGCTCGCCCTGTACGGCTCGGCCGGAGCGGTCGCCGCGCAGGCACTGCGCCGGATCGGCCGTCACCCCGGGGATGCCGCGGACAGCACGGGCACCCTGGGTGACGGCTCCCTCACGGTGATCCTGAGCGGGCGCGAGTCCACGCTGCCGAGCGCCGCCCTCACGTACGCCGAAGGCCGTGCCCTCATGGCCCCGAGCGCCGCCCTGGGGGCGTGAGCGGGGGCGTACCCCGGGAGGAGTAACCGTCTGCGACGCGGTGCCTTCGCGACGGATCGTGAGTAGGCTCGTCACCATGACGGAGCACGCCCACGGCGAGCGCGCAGCCGCCGAGAACCACACCGAGATCTGGACCGGACGCGCGTCCAACCGGGTCCAGTGGCTGCTGGCCTGCGCCGGCGCCGCCTGCCTCGCCCTGGGCATCGACCTGGCCGTCGAGACCCTGTGGCCGTCGGGCATCCTGCCGCTCGTCATGTCCGTCGTCGGATGCATCGCCGTCGGCCTCCTGATCCTCTTCGGCACGCTCGCCTTCGTGCACGTCGCCGTGAAGGTCGACAAGGACTCCCTCGAAGTGCGCTGCGGCCACATCGGCGTGCCGCGCCGCCGCATCCCGCTGTCGCACGTCATCGGCGCCGACTTCGCACCGGCCGTCACGCCCCGGCACTGGGGCGGCTGGGGCTACCGCTGGCGGCCCGAGCAGGGCACCGCCGTCATCGTCCGGCGCGGCGAGGGCGTGGTCCTGCAGCTCGGCGACGGCCACAAGTTCACGGTCACCGTCGACAACGCCGAGAGCGCGGTCCGCGTCATCCGCGACCGGCTGCGCCTGACGGGCGGCACGCCGACGACCACGGCTTGACCGCGGTACGACGGCGAACTCGACCCGCGGTACGGCGTAGCTCCGTCGCACGTGTGCGTCACCGCCGGACCCCTCCCTTGGCCTCCGCATCCTCCGGCAGCGGCCGGGCCGTCGCGATGCCTGCCAGGAGGCCCGCGCCCGCCGTCACCGAAGTGACGCTCAGGGCGTTGCCGACCGTGGCCACCGCCCCGAGGGCCGTCAGGGCCGCGCCCGCCGTCAGGACCACCTGCGTGGAGCACGGCGAGCGCCACAGGGCGAAAAGGAGCCAGCAGAAGGCCGCCGCGAGCAGCGCGATGCCCACGAAACCCTGCTCCGCCGCCTGCTGCAGGAGCGCCGAGTGCGGCTTGCCGTCCGCGAGCAGGCCCTCGGTGACCGTCGGCGAGGCGTCCCCGAACCGTCCGGGGCCCACGCCGAACGCCGGATGCGCCGCCGCCAGCTCCTCGGCGTCCTGCCACATCCGCACCCGGTGGGCGCCGAGCTGACCCTCCAGGGAGACGCTCAGCCCCTCCGGGAGCACGTCCTCGGCGATGGCCCAGGCCGCGCCGCCCACCAGCGCTGTGGTGACCGCGAACCCGGCGAGGCCGAGCGCCCTGTGCCGGACGAGCGCCGCCGCGAGGGAGCACAGGACGATCCCGGTGCACGCGATGAACCCGGCCGTCGAGCCGAGCACCGCCGCGGTCACCGTGATCGCGACCGCGAGCGCCCGCAGGGCGAAGCGGAGCCCCGGCCCGCGGGCCGCCCACGCCGCACAGCAGGCCGCGCCCGCCGACAGGCTCAGGAGCGCCGCGGCGGCGCCGATCGGGCCGAGCGGCGAGGAACTCGTGGGGCCCGGTGTGACATGGGGTGCCGCCGCCGCGAGCGTCACGCCGGCAAGGGCCCCGGCGCAGGGCGCGGCGACCGGGAGCAGCTCGCCCGCGATGCGCCCGCCCGCGTACCCGGCCGCCACCGCGAGCAGCGCGAGCAGCACGCCGTCCGGCCTGCCGCCCCGCACTCCCGCCGTGATCAGCACCCAGGCCGCGCACGCCGCGAGGATCGCAACCCCGCTCGCGTCCGCCGCCCCGTACCGCACTCCGGTCCACCCCGCCGTCGCGGCCGTCCCCATCGACCCCACCCCGTTGCCCCCCGATGTGTGAGGGCCCTGACCGTGTGGCTTGATCGCGCCGCACGTCAGGGAGTGCGGGACACGGTAGCGGTCGTTGACACGAGTTGTGTAGATCTTGCGCAGGAACGATCCGGCACGTGTGCGGAACCGGCGCTCCGGGCGCCCGCGCGCACGCCGCAGACCGCGCTGTCCGTGCCCAGGTGGCGGGCCGTACACTCCCCGGGTGACCGCCACCACCGCTCCCATCGACCCGTCGGAGCAGACCGCACCGCAGTCCGGACCGGAATCCCGCGCGGAGCGGGTGCGGAGACGGCTGATTCCGGCCGGTGCCGCCGTGCTCTCCGGAGTGCTGCTCTATCTGAGCTTCGCGCCGCGCGAACTGTGGTGGCTCGCGCCCTTCGCCTTCGCGCTCCTCGGGTTCGTGCTCCACGGCCGCCGCCCCCGTTCGGGCTTCGGGCTCGGCCTGCTCATGGGGCTCGGCTACTTCGTGCCGCTCCTGTCCTGGACGGGTGTCGACGTGGGGCCGCTGCCGTGGCTCGCGCTCGCCGTGGCCGAGGCGCTGTTCGTGGGCCTCGCGGGCCTGGGCATCGCCTGGGTGTCCCGCCTTCCGGTGTGGCCGGTGTGGGCGTCCGGGGTGTGGATCCTGCTTGAGGCGGCGCGGTCGCGCTTCCCGTTCGAAGGGTTCCCGTGGGGCAAGGTCGCCTTCGGCCAGCCCACGGGCCTGTTCCTGCCGCTGGCCTCGGTCGGCGGCACGCCGCTGCTCGGCTTCGCGGTGGTCCTGTGCGGCTTCGGGCTCGCCCACGTGGTGCGGCGCCTGAAGGCCGCGCCCCGGGTGCGGGACCGCGCCCTGGTGACGGCCGCCGCGCTGACCGTGGCGCCGGTGGCCGCCGGTGCCGCCGCGCTGCCGCTGGTGTCCACGAACGCGGAGAACGGCACCACGACCGTCGCCGTCATCCAGGGCAACGTGCCGCGCATGGGCCTGGACTTCAACGCCCAGCGGCGGGCCGTCCTCGACCACCACGTCCGCGAGACCCTGCGGCTCGCCGCGAAGGTCGACGCGGGGCGGGTGAAGCGGCCCGACCTGGTCCTGTGGCCCGAGAACTCCTCGGACATCGACCCGTACGCCAACGCCGACGCGTACGCCGAGATCGACAAGGCCGTCAAGGCCATCGGCGCCCCCGTCTCCGTGGGCGCGGTCGTCCAGGGCAAGGACGGCAAGCCCCGCAACCGGCAGATTCTCTGGGACCCGAGGAAGGGCCCCGGCGCCTCCTACGACAAGCGGCACCTGCAGCCGTTCGGCGAGTACATGCCGTACCGCGACTTCTTCCGGATCTTCAGCTCGGACGTCGACCGCGCGGGGATCTTCGAACCCGGCACGAAGCCGGTCGTCTTCGACATGGCGGGCACCGAGGTCGGGCCCGTGACCTGCTACGAGGCCGCCTTCGACGACGTCGTGCGGGACCAGGTGAACGAGGGCGCGCAGATCCTCTCCGTGCCCAGCAACAACGCCACCTTCGAGCGCAGCCAGATGACGTACCAGCAGCTGGCCATAGACCGGGTGCGGGCCGTCGAGCACGGCCGGGCCGTCATGGTCCCGGTCACCAGCGGCGTCAGCGCCGTGATCCGGCCGGACGGGACGGTCGCCCAGCGCACCGGCATGTTCACGGCCGAGTCGCTCGTCGCCGACGTGCAGAAGCGCAGCTCCCTGACGCTCGCGACGCGGCTCGGGGTCTGGCCCGAGGTGGCCCTCGCGGCGCTCGGAGTGGCCGGAATCGGGTGGGTCATCGCCCGCAGGCGCGCGGGCGCCGCCGGTTAGGGTGCGGATCATGGCTACCCCGGATTTCATCAAGACCCTGCGCGCCGACGCGGGCCACCAGCTCCTGTGGCTCCCCGGAGTCACCGCGATCGTCTTCGACGACGAGGGGCGGGTGCTGCTCGGGCGGCGCGCCGACAACGGCAAGTGGTCGGTGATCGGCGGCATCCCCGACCCGGGCGAGCAGCCCGCCGAGTGCGCCGTGCGGGAGGTGTACGAGGAGACGGCCGTGCGCTGCGTCGCCGAGCGCGTGGTCCTGGTGGAGGCCCTGGAGCCCGTCACCTACGACAACGGCGACGTCTGCCAGTTCATGGACGTCACCATCCGCTGCCGGGCCGTGGGCGGGGAGCCGCGCGTCAACGACGACGAGTCGCTCGACGTCGCGTGGTTCGCGCTGGACGCGCTGCCGGCGGAGCTGCACGAGCACGGGCTCTTCCGGATCAAGCAGGCGATGGCGGACGGGCCCACCTGGTTCGACCGGGGCTGAGCGGGGCGGCCCGTACCCCGTGGTGGCGACCCCTGGCAGCGTGTAGCCTGCACGGACATTGACGGCATAAACGGTTCGGCAGCCGGTGGGGGCGCCGAACCCCGGAGGTGGGGGCGGGAGTTGAGCCGGGAGACCTACGGCGTCACACTGCGCGCGCTCGCCTGCGCGCTGCTCGCCTGGCAGGTCTGGCTCGTCTGGCACGTCAGCACGTACGACGCCGCGATCGTCCAGTGGTCCTGCTACGGCCACGGCGGCTGCGGCGACCCGTGGGCCGTGATGGCGCCGGAGTTCGGCATCGTCGCGGGGCTGCTGCTCGGTTTCGCCGCGGTGCGGTTCCTGCACCGCGCCACCGCGGGCGCGGTGGTCGCCCTGAGCGCGCTCGCGGCCGCCTCCGGCTGGTACGACGCCGTGGCGGACGGCCGTGTGTCGTACGGCACGGTCACCGACTTCATGGTCCTCGCGCCCGTCGGCCGCCACTCCGTGACGACCTGGCTGGCCTTCCTGTGGTCGGTCGCCGCGGCGGGCGGTGTCGCCGCGGCGTGGGGTGCGGTCGTGAGCCTGCGGCGCACGGCCGCGCTGCGCAGGCTGCGTCGGGGGTTCGCGACGGCGGAGGCGCGGCTTGAGGGGTGGCGGCCGGTGCGGGGCAGGCGTGGGGAGGTCACCGTCGTCTTCCACGGTCGTGACGGTGCGCGGCACGAGGTGCCGGTCGTGGTGGACCGTGCCGCTCTGGGGCGGCCCGTTCTTGCCGTGTACGACACCGCGCGGCCCGGGGATCCGGGGCGGACGCGGGTGGCTGTGCCGCGGCGGCGGGCCGCGCGGGTGCGCCCCTGACCCGTCCCTTCCCGAACCAGGGGGCTCCGCCCCCTGGACCCCCTTTTATCCGGCGCTGCGCGCCTCGTCCTCAAACGCCGGACGGGCTTTCAACCGTCAACCTCTTGCGTGGGTGATGGACCGTCTGTCACATTCGCCACCGTCAGGAATGGCATGCACGCGACATGGTGTATCCGCCTCTCGCGTGTGCACGCCGGCCGCATGCGATGCGGCCGGGTCCTCATGAAGGACGCTCCAACCCCCACACAATGGAGACGAACGTGCGAATATCCAGATCCAGACTCCTGCCCGCGCTCGCAGCCGCCGCCCTCTGCGTCCTGGGACTCGCGCCCACCGCCGCGGCGCAGGCGACCGCGTCCGACAGCGCGCCCCGCGCGGAGTACGGCACCACGGCCCAGCCGATCATCGGCGGCGGCTACGCCGACAACGCCCCCTGGGCGGCCCGGCTCTTCTCCAACGGCCGGCAGACCTGCAGCGCCACGATCATCGCCCCGACCTGGATCCTCACCGCGAAGCACTGTGTCAGCGGCGGCGGCCTCTCGTTCCGCATCGGCAGCCTCGACCAGACCACGGGCGGCACCCAGGCCAACGGCGTCAGCGTCACCAGCCACTCCACCGCGGACATCTCCCTGGTCAAACTCGACCGCTCCGTGCCGGGCACGTACTCACGCCTGGGTGACCCGGGCTCCGTGCAGGTGAACCAGACCGTGCAGGTCTACGGCTGGGGGGCGACCTCCCAGTGCGGCCAGGAGATCAACTGCCAGTCCCGGCTCCTGAAGGTCGCCAACGTCATCGTGACCGGCGGCTGCAGTGACGCCTACGGCGGCCGGGCCATCTGCGCCCGCCGCGGCAACGGCATCACCGCGGGCGGCGACTCGGGCGGCCCGATGATGGCCAACGGCGTCCAGGTCGGCGTCGCCTCCACCAGCGACCGCCAGACGACCACCGCCTACTCGAACGCGACGGCGTACCGCGACTGGATCAGGAGCGTGGCGGGCGTCTGAGCGACAGCTCTCCCTCCGCGCGGCGGCGGCCGCGCGGAGGTCGCTCTCCCGGGGTCCGCGCCGCCCCGCGCGGGCCAGTAGCCTGAGGGCACGATGAATCGTTTGAGCACGTCATGGGGCGCGTACGACCTCACCCGCTTCCCGGAGGACCCCCGCGACCAGCTGAGGGCCTGGTCCGCGGCCGACGCGTATCTGCTGCGGCATCTCGCCGGAGAGAGCGAGGACGAGGACGGAGGGGAAGCGGCGCCCGTCGCGCTGGACGGCGACGTGGTCGTCGTCGGCGACCGGTGGGGCGCGCTGACCACCGTCCTCGCCGCGCGCCCGTCCGCGCGGGTCACCCAGATCACCGACTCCTTCCTCGCCCGGCAGGCGACCCTCGCCAACCTGGCGCGAGCCGGGCACGCGCCGGACGCCGTACGGCTCCTGACGACCAGGGACACGCCGCCCGAGCGGATCGACGTCCTCCTGGTCCGCGTGCCGAAGAGCCTCGCGCTCCTGGAGGACCAGCTGCGCAGGCTCGCGCCCTCCCTGCACGCGGGCACCGTCGTCGTCGGCACCGGCATGGTCACCGAGATCCACACGTCGACCCTCGAACTCTTCGAGCGGATCATCGGCCCGACGCGCACGTCCCTGGCCCGTCAGAAGGCGCGTCTGATCTTCACCGAGCCGGAGCCTGAATCGGGCTCGGAGTCGGGGTCGAAGCCGGACCGTGCGGTCGACGCGGGTCCCTGGCCGCGCCGTTACGTCCTGCCCGCCGACTCCGGTGCGGGCGCGGGCCTGACCGCCGTCAACCACGCGGGCATCTTCTGCGCCGAACGCCTCGACATCGGCACGCGGTTCCTGCTGCAGAACCTGCCGGAGAGCCACGGCGACGCGCACGTCGTGGACCTCGGCTGCGGCAACGGCATCCTCGGCACGGCCGCCGCCGTCGCCAACCCCGAGGCCCGGGTCACGTTCGTCGACGAGTCGTACCAGGCGGTCGCGTCGGCGGAGGCGACCTACCGGGCGAACGCGGCCGCGGGCAAGGCGGAGTTCGTGGCCGGTGACGCGCTGACGGCGATGCCCGCCGCGTCCGTGGACCTCGTCCTGAACAACCCGCCCTTCCACAGCCACCAGGCGACCACCGACGCCACCGCCCAGCGCATGTTCCGCGGGGCGCGCGACGCGCTGCGCCCCGGCGGTGAGCTGTGGGTGGTCGGGAACCGCCACCTCGGCTACCACGTGCGTCTGAAGCGGCTCTTCGGGAACGTCGACGTCGCCGCGAGCAACCGGAAGTTCGTGATCCTGCGGGCGGTCAAGCGGCGATGACCGGCGAGCTGTTCCCGCGCGAGCGGGGCGAGGTGGCGCCCGGGGCCGTGCACGTCCCGGACTGGCTCGGCCCCGACCGGCAGCGGGAGCTCCTCGCCGCCTGCCGCGCGTGGGCACGCCCGCCCGCGGGCCTGCGGACCGTCCACCTCCCCGGCGGCGGCACGATGACCGCGCGGCAGGTGTGCCTGGGCCGGCACTGGTATCCGTACGGGTACGCCCGCACCGCTGTCGACGGGGACGGCGCTCCGGTGAAGCCGATGCCCGTGTGGCTCGCCGAGCTGGGGCGGCAGGCGGTGTGCGATGCGTACGGGGATACCGTCCCGGTCGACGACGGGGACGCGGCGGCCCGTGAGGATCGAGACTTCGGTGACTACGACATCGCACTGGTCAACTTTTACGACGCGGACGCGCGGATGGGCATGCACCGCGACAGCGACGAGAAGTCGGGCGCACCGGTGGTGTCGCTCAGCCTCGGGGACACGTGCGTCTTCCGCTTCGGCAACACCGAGACGCGGACGCGCCCGTACACGGACGTCGAGCTGCGCAGCGGCGACCTGATGGTCTTCGGCGGCCCGAGCCGCCTCGCGTACCACGGCGTGCCGAAGGTCCACGCGGGCACCGCGCCGCCGGAGCTCGGCCTGACGGGGCGGCTGAACATCACACTGCGGGTGAGCGGCCTCGCGTGAGGCGACGGTCGGCGCCCGACGAGCGCGTGCCGGTGGTCGTGATGCCCTGCGGGGGCGCCCTCAACGTTCTTACGATAGGGGCCGTTGGGATCGCACGGGGTGGGGGGAATCATGGACGTCGAGCCCTATGGAGCGCGTCGGCCCGATGGGCAACCGGTCGCCTGGTCAGCCCTTGACGACCATCTGCTCTACACCTGCCATCTCGTCAGCGACCTGGTCGAGGGGCGCCTCGGGGGCCGTCCGCCCATTCCCACGACGGCACGCCTGGAGCCCGGGGAGCTGTCCTTGGCGGCGGGACCCGCGGCCCAGTTCGCCTGGCGTGCGCTCGGCGACGGCACGTACACGCACAACAGCGTGTTCGCCTTCGGGGGCCCGGCGTTCGTGGCCGGCAGCCTCGCCGCCTCCGCCCTGGGCAACGCGGCGCGCCGCCGCAGGGCCGCCGCGGACGCACAGCCCCGCTGGGTCCACGAGAGGCCCGGCGAGGTGACGGTCACCGATCGGCGCGTCTGCTTCGACGGAGTCGGCGGCCCCCTCGACCTGTACTGGCGCGGTCTGGATTCGATGGACCTGGTCGCTCCGGACACCCTGCAGTGCGCCTTCCAGGACATCTACGGCGGCGGGTTCCGCACCGTACGGCTCCAAACCCCCTGGGCGTCCCTGATGTTCGCGCTCGCCGGGCACACGACCTTCCCCGCACACCCCCGGCTGCTCTCCGGGGCGTGGCTGCCCCCGGACTTCGAGGCGCGCTGCGCGGCGACCGGGCGGCCGTGCCCGCCGGTGCGCTGATCCGCGAGGAGGCGGTCCGCCCCGGCCTCCCTCTCCTCTCACGCCTCGTGGAAGACGATCCCCAGCGAGCGGCGAAGGCCGGAGCGGACCGTGCTCACGCCGTGCCGCACCGGGGCCGCCGACCAGCCGCGGGCCGAGCGGACCGGACGGTCGCGGGTGGTGAAGACCAGGCCGTGCCCCTGGGGCAGGGCCGTGACCGTGCCGCGCGACTGGGCCCGCGGCCGCTGCTCGACCAGGAGGAACTCGCCGCCGGTGTAGTCGACGCCGTGCGTGTCGAGGCCGATGACGACCTGGAGCGGGAAGACCAGGTCGCCGAAGAGGTCGCGGTGCAGTGCGTTCCAGTCGCCGGTCTCGTACCGGAGCAGGATCTGCGAGGACTTGACCTGGCCCGCCGCGTGGCACATCTCGAGCCATGCGTCGAGCGTGTCCGGCCAGGGGGCCGGGCGGCCGAGGCGGGCCGCCCAGTCGCGGGCGATCGGCAGCAGCCGCGGATACAGGGCCGCGCGCAACTCGGCGACGGGGCCCGGCAGTTCATGGCTGAAGTACCGGTACTGGCCGGAGCCGAAGCGGTGCCGTGCCATGTCGACGGTCGACCTGAACAGGGCGGTGTCGTCGTAGAGCCCGGCGATCTCGCGGCACGCGGCCGGGTCGAGCAGCGCGGGCGTGAGGGCACAGCCGTGGGCGTCGAGTTCGGCGGCGACGCCGGACCAGTCGGCGGCGGCGACGCGGGCGTGCGCGCCGTCCGCCCTGGGCCGGGTCGGGGTGGTCACGCCGCCTCCAGGTCGAGCAGCCGCTGCTTGCGGTCGAGCCCGCCCGCGTAGCCGGTGAGGGAGCCGTCCGCGCCGATCACCCGGTGGCAGGGGCGCACGACGAGCAGGGGGTTGCGGCCGATGGCGGTGCCGAGGGCGCGGACCGCGGCGCGGGACAGGCCGAGGCGTCCCGCGAGCGCGCCGTACGTGGTGGTCGTGCCGTAGGGCACCGCGTCGAGGGCGTCCCAGACCTTGCGCTGGAACTCCGTGCCGGAGCCCGGGGCGTACTCGATGTCGAACCGCGTGAGCGCGCCCGCGAAGTACGAGCGCAGCTGGTCGGTGATCGCCGCGAACGCCTCGTCGTCGCGCGTCCAGCCGTCCTGGACGACCGCGGCGCCCTTCTGCCCCGGCATCGACAGCGACGCGAGCGCCGTGCCGCCCTTGGCGGTGGCCGACGCCTCGCCGACGAGCAGCAGCTCGCCCAGAGGGCTGTCGAAGGTCGTGTAGACGGTCATTGCGCCTGTCCTCTCTCCTGGTCCGCGTCTCCCGGGGCCCGGCGCGTCCGGCCTGGTCCGGGCGGGGTGTCCCGTGCTGACAGTGACCAGTCTGCGGCGCGGGGAGGCGGGCGGCTGGCGGATTTCGGACACGGCGCTCCCGTCCTGGGGCGCACTCTGATCTTCCCGCCCGGAGGTGCCGGACGCCTTCCGCCCGGAGGCGCCCGCCGCGCAGGTCAGGCGGCGAGCTGCTCCACCACGAGCACCGCGCCGATCACGATCATCGCGGCGCCGGACACCCGCGTGACGGCGCGGGCCGCGGCGGGCCTGGTCCGCAGGACGGTGCGGGCCAGGACGCCCACGCTCAAGTAGATCGCACCGCAGCTCGCGATGTGCACCAGGCCCAGGGTGCTGATCTGGAGGGCGAGCGGCCAGCCCGTGCCGGGCTCGGTGAACTGGGGGAGCAGGGCGAGGAAGAGCAGCAGCGCCTTCGGGTTGAGGCCGCTGATCCCGGCGCCCTGGAGGACCCTGGCCCGCCAGGGCGCGGGCGCGGCCTCGTCCGGCGAGGCCGCCGGGGCCGCGGGCCGGATCAGCGTGTTCGCGCCCAGCCATATCAGGTACAGCGCGCCGAGGAGGGTCAGGGCGGTGAGCACGGCCGGGTTGCGGGCGACGACGGCCGCCACGCCCGCCGCGACGACGGCGGTCAGGCCGACATAGCCGAGGAGCAGGCCGCCGACCGCCGGTGCCACCGAGCGGTCCCGCAGCCCCGCACTGATCGCGTACGCCCAGTCCGCGCCCGGTACCAGGATGAGCAGGACGGACACCGCCCAGAAGGCGGTGATGGAGCTGACGGCCATGGATGGTTTCTCCCTCGCGAAGCGGTTGCCCGAGGGAGGTTAGTGACAAAGCGGCCAAAGGTGTTCCCAAGTATTGCGTGATCAAGGAGTGTCGCTGGAAGAATCTTCTCCATGGACGCAGTCGACCGGCAGATCCTTGCCGAGCTTCAGAACGACGGCCGCCTGACCGTCACCGAACTGGCCGCCCGGGTGCGGCTCAGCCTGTCCCCGTGCCACCGCAGGCTGCGCGATCTCGAACGCCGCGGGGCGATCCGCGGCTACCGGGCGCTCGTGGACGCCGAGACCGTCGGGCTCACCTTCGAGTCGCTGGTGTTCGTCACCATGCGCCAGGAGGACCGGGACACGGTCGCCGCCTTCGAGGAGGCGGTCGACGGCATTCCGAACGTCGTGCAGGCGCAGCGCCTCTTCGGAGAGCCGGACTATCTGCTGCGGATCGTCAGCGAGGACCTGCGCGCGTTCCAGCGCCTCTACGACGAGCGCCTCGCCACCCTGCCCGGCGTCCAGCGGCTGAGCTCGACGCTCGTGATGAAGCACGTAGTGCAGGAGCGGTCGCTGCCGCTGTGAGGCGTCCGCCGCCGCGTACGTCCCCGGTGCCGCTGTGAGGTGTGTCGCGCTCGTTGTGCAACTAGTTGCATAAGGGCGTGGGCTGCCCTACAACTGTCCTGACGACGTTCCTCGCGGCGCGATCACCTCGCGTACGCGTACGAAAGAGGCCGCATGAGCTCCGTGAGTCGCTACCCGCACCTGCTGAGGCCGCTCGACCTGGGCTTCACCACCCTGCCCAACCGGGTCCTGATGGGCTCCATGCACGTGGGCCTCGAAGAGGCGCCGGGCGGCTTCGAGCGGATGGCGGAGTTCTACGCCACGCGGGCGCGCGGCGGCGTCGGCCTCATCGTCACCGGCGGCATCGCGCCCAACGAGGAGGGGCGCCCCTGGGACGGCGGCGCCAAGCTGACCACCGAGGCGGAGGCGGAGCGGCACGCGGGCATCACCGCGGCTGTGCACCGCGAGGGCGGGAAGATCGCGATGCAGATCCTCCACTTCGGGCGGTACGCGTACCACGAGCAGCTCGTCGCGCCGAGCGCGCTCCAGGCCCCCATCAGCCCGTTCCAGCCGCGCGCCCTGGCGGACGACGAGGTCGAGCGGACCGTCGAGGACTTCGTGCGGGCCGCCGAGCTGGCCAGGCTCGCGGGCTACGACGGCGTCGAAGTCATGGGCTCCGAGGGCTACTTGATCAACGAGTTCATCGCGGCACCGACCAACCAGCGCACCGACCGCTGGGGCGGCGCCTACGAGAACCGCATCCGCTTCCCCGTCGAGATCGTGCGCCGCACCCGGGAGCGGCTCGGCCCCGACTTCATCATCATCTACCGCCTCTCCATGCTGGACCTGGTCCCCGGCGGCTCGACGCTCGCCGAGGTCATCGCGCTCGCCAAGGAGATCGAGGCCGCGGGCGCCACGATCATCAACACCGGCATCGGCTGGCACGAGGCCCGCATCCCCACCATCGCGACGTCGGTGCCGCGCGGCGCGTACACCTTCGTCACCAAGAAGGTCATGGGCGAGGTGTCCGTGCCGCTGGTGACCACCAACCGCATCAACACCCCCGAGATCGCCGAGCAGTTGCTGGCCGACGGCGCCGCCGACATGGTGTCCCTCGCCCGGCCGCTGCTCGCCGACCCGGACTTCGTCGCCAAGGCGCGGGCCGAGCAGGCCGACGCCATCAACACCTGCATCGGCTGCAACCAGGCCTGCCTCGACCACACCTTCAACCTGCAGATCACCTCCTGCCTGGTGAACCCGCGCGCCTGCCACGAGACCGAACTGGTCCTCGCGCCGACCCGCAGCAAGAAGCGCCTCGGCGTCGTCGGCGCGGGCCCGGCCGGGCTCGCCTTCGCGGTGTCGGCCGCCGAGCGCGGCCACGACGTGACGCTGTACGACGCCGCGTCCGAGATCGGCGGCCAGCTGAACGTCGCCCGCAGGGTCCCCGGCAAGGAGGAGTTCGACGAGACGCTGCGCTACTACCGCACGCAGCTCGAACTGCGCGGCGTGGACGTGCGGTTGAACACCTACGTGACGGTGGATCAGCTCACCGCCGCCGGGTACGACGACGTCGTCGTCGCCACCGGCGTCACCCCGCGCACCCCCGACATCCCGGGCGTCGACCACAGCAGCGTCGTCGGCTACCTGGACGTGCTGCGCGACGGCGCGCCCGTCGGCGACCGCGTCGCGATCGTCGGCGCGGGCGGCATCGGCTTCGACGTCGCGGAGTATCTGACCGACAGCGGCGACAAGGCGAGCCTCGACCCCGCGACGTACTTCAAGCGCTGGGGCGTCGACCTCGACTACCGCGACCGCGGCGGCCTCACCGAGCCCGAGCGGCCGCGGCCGCCGCGCACGGTCCATCTGCTCCAGCGCAAGACGTCCAAGCCCGGCAGCGGCCTCGGCAAGACGACCGGCTGGATCCACCGCACCGAACTGCGCCACCGCGGCGTCACGATGGTCGCGGGCGCGCGGTACGACCGGATCGACGACGAGGGCCTGCACATCACCGTCGGCGACACGACGAGGACCATCCCCGTCGACACGGTGGTGCTGTGCGCGGGCCAGGAGCCCCGGCGCGACCTGTACGACGGGCTCGTCGCCGCGGGCGTGCGGGCGCACCTCATCGGCGGCGCCGACGTGGCGGCCGAGCTCGACGCGAAGCGCGCCATCAAACAGGGCACGGAGCTCGCCGCCGCGCTGTGACGCGCGGGCGGCCGGGGGCGCGGACCGGCTCGGACGCCGTCGTGGGGGCGCGCGGTGGCACGGTCCGTCAGGCCGTCGCCCCGGCCGTCCCGCCACGTCCCTAGGATGCCCGCATGTCACTCCCGCACGCGATCCTCACCGCCCTGCTCGAGAAGCCGTCGTCGGGCCTGGAGCTGACCCGCCGGTTCGACAAGTCGATCGGCTACTTCTGGTCGGCCACGCACCAGCAGATCTACCGCGAGCTGGGCAGGCTGGAGCGCGAGGGGCTCATCCGCCCGCTGCCCTCCGGGCAGGCGACCCGCGGGCAGCGCAAGGAGTACGAGGTGCTGCCCGCGGGCCGGGCCGAACTGGCCCGCTGGACGGCCGCGAGCCAGGACCCGAAGCCGATGCGGGACGCGCTGCTGCTCCGCCTGCGCGCCGCGGCCGTCGTCGGCACCGACGGCATCGAGGCGGACCTGCGGCGCCATCTCGCGCTGCACCAGCGGCAGTTGGCGGAGTACGAGGAGATCGAGCGGCGCGACTTCCCGCCGGGCCTCGACGCCATCGAGGACCGCCTTCGGCATGTGGTGCTGCGGGCGGGCATCGACCTGGAGACGTTCTGGACGCAGTGGCTGACGCGCACCATCGAGGAGCTGGCGGAGTCGTAGGCGGGGGAGGGGGCGGGGCTGCGCGCCTCGGCCGGAGCGTGTCCCGTCAGGCCGTCTCGACGAGGTCGACGAGCTCGCGGGCCAGGCCGTGGTCGACGAGGGTCCACCGGCCCCTTCGGCTGGCGTAGTTGGTGGCCACGAACGCGAAGGCGCCGCCGTCCACGGTCCGGGCGATCTCCGAGTAGGACCCGCCGACCTGGCTCTGCCCCGTGTGCGAGGCGATGAGGTGCCCGCCCGCTCCGGTGTCCAGGGCCCAGCCGTATCCGTATGCGGGGCCGTCGCCGTCCTCCTCGGACACGTGCCGCGTGAACAGCTTGTGGCGTGCGGTGGGGGAGAGGACCTCGGTGCCGGTCAGGGCGGTGTGCCAGCGGAACAGGTCCGGTGCCGTGCTGAGCAGCCCGCCGTTGCCGCGCAGGTTCCAGTGCGGGCCGTCGGGCGCCGAAGGCCGGCGGTTCGGACGGCCCGCGGGTCTGCCTCTCTCGTCGTACTCGACGGCGATGTCCGTCCCGCGCCACCGCGGCCGTACGTACCCGGTCCGGCCCAGGCCCGCCGGGCGGAAGAGGCGGTCGGCGAGGAAGCGCTCGTACGACAGGCCCGACCGCACCTCGATGACCGCGGCGAGCAGGCTGTACCCCAGGTTCGAGTAGCGGAAGGCCTCGCCCGGCCGGGTGGGCGCGTCGGTGTGGGCCAGGGCTTCGATGAGCTCCGCACGGGACAGCGGGGCGTAGTCGTCGCCGTACCGGTCGGGGAGGAACTCCGGCAGGCCCGACGTGTGCGTGAGCAGCTGGTGCACCGTGAGGGGGCGCTTGTCCGCGGGCAGGCCCGGAAGCAGGTCGCCGAGCCGGTCGCGCACATGGACGCCGCCCTCCATCTCCAGCTTCAGCACGGCGGCCGCCGTGAACTGCTTGGTGTTGGAGGCGATGTCGTACACCGTGTCACGGCTGCACCGGACCCGGCGGGCGCGGTCCGCGAGCCCGAACCCCTCGCAGTACAGGAGCTCGGACCCGCGGGCCACGAGGACGGTGGCGCCCGGCCCTTCCGGCAGCTCGGCGGTGACCACGTCGTGGATCCGGCCGTGGAGTTCGCCGGCCGTGCGACGCCGTGTCTCCTTCTTCGCGTCGCACGCCACACCGCCCCCCAGGGCCGGCACGAGCAGCGCCGCGCCGCGCACCACCGCGCGGCGAGCCACCGGAGCGCCGGTGAACACCGTGGTCGATGACACTGTGGTCCGGGACATCGACCACTCCCCCTTCAGGTGCTCACCGCACCACCGGTCCTTCGGGCGACAATCATGACGGAGGGGGCGTGAAAGCCGAGTGAGGGCACTCACAAGGGCCTTACGCACAAGGTGAGTTGGGGCCCTTCGCGCTCGACTGACGGTGCGTCAGGGCGAGGTGGGCGGCTCGGACTCGTACGCCCGGTGCAGCAGCTCCACGAAGGCCGGTGCCTCCGGCAGCGGGACGGAGTCGATCCGGTGGACCGCCACGCCCGGCGTCCAGGAGTTCATGACCACCGCTCCGGACAGGCGCGGCAGGTCGGCGACGGTGACCTCCTCGACGCGCTGCGGGACGCCGAGGTCGCCGAGCCTGCGCCGGACGATCCCCATCGTGGTCCCGCCGAGGACGGCGGCGTCCGGCCACACCACCGCGGAGCCGTCCCAGAAGGCCAGATTCCAGATCGACGCCTCGCTGATCCTGCCCTTGCCGTCGACGAACGCGGCGTCGTCGAAGCCCCGCGCGACGGCCTGGCGGAGGTAGTACGTCTTGGCCACCTCGCCGACGTGCTTCAGCTCCGGCAGGACCCGTTCGTGCGCGACCGTCGCGAGCGCCAGCGGCCCCCGGGGCCCGGACGCCGCGGGTGACGTGCGGATCAGCAGCTCCGGCTCCACGTCGGGCCCGGCCGCCGTGAACTCGCCCGCCGGTGAGTACACCGTCGCCACCAGTGACAGGTCCGCCGGACCCGCCGCGAGCGCCGCCCGCAGGTGCGCCCGCACCCGGTCGTCGGGCAGCGCGCGCCCGAACAGCTCGACGGACGCCGCGCGCAGCCGCTCCAGATGCAGGTCGAGGCCCCGGACCAGGCCCCCGCGCGCCTGCAGGGCGGTGAAGTGGGCGTAGCCCGCGAAGGCGAGCGGCGCCAGGTCGTCGGCGGTCGCGGGACGGCCGTTGCGGTGCACGACAAATGAGGTCACGGGTCACTCCTGGAGGCAGGGGGAGAGGTGGGGGCGAGCGCGGAATGCTCGCTCAGGGCGCGACGTTAAGCCTTGACACCGATGACAAGGTCAAGCTTGTCGATGACGAGGTCGGGTCCGGACCAGGAGGGGTGCATGCTGATCGGGGAGTTGTCCCGGCGCACCGGAGTCAGCGCGCGGTCGCTGCGGTACTACGAGGCGCAGGGGCTGCTCGACGCCGGGCGCGGCGCCAACGGCTACCGCGCGTACGACGAGGGCGCGGTGGTCACCGTGCGGCAGGTCCGCGCCCTCCTGGCCGTGGGCCTGTCCACCGATGTGATCCGTGAGGTGCTGCCGTGCGTGCGCGGCGCCGATCCGGGGCCCGGCTTCGACTGGTGCGCGGACCTGCGGGCCCTCCTCGACCGGGAGCTGGCCGCCATGGACGAGCAGATCGACGGCCTCCAGCGCAGCCGCCGCGCCCTCGCGGGGTACATGGAGCGGCCCTGAGCCGGGCGGGGAAGGCCCGGTCTGCTGCTCCGGTGGCCGTCAGCTCAGCGTGGCCGCCGTCGGGTCCCAGGCCTCCGGGAGCGGGGCCGGGGGCACGATCTGCGCGGGCAGGGGCACGAACGCGCCGCGGTCCGCGGACCGGCTGATCGCGGTCATCGTCTGCAGGACGTGCAGCGCGAGGGCTCCCGACGCCCGGTGGGTGCTCAGCGAGTCCTGGATGGCCCGCGTGCCCCCGGCGCGGATCGCGCGGGCCATGTCCAGGACACCGAGCCCGCGGCCGTCCGTGCGCCCCTGGACGGGCAGTTCACGCCAGTCGTCGGCGCCGTTGGGCCGCAGCCGGAGCGGGCCGCGGAAGGTGTTGGGGTCAGGCACGGCGAGGGTGCCCTCCGTGCCGGTGACCTCGAAGCGTATGCGCGGCAGTGAACTGTCGAAGCTGAATGTCGCGTTGGCGCTCGCGCCCGACGCGAACTCCAGGAGCGCGCTGACGTGCGTGGGCACGGCCACCGGGAAGGACCGGCCCGCCTTCGGCCCCGAGCCGACGGTGCGGTGCTCCCGCGCGCGGGCCGCCGTCGCCGCGACCCGTGACACGCTGCCGAACAGCGCCACCAGGGAGGTCAGATAGTACGGCCCGAGGTCGAACAGCGGCCCCGCGCCCGGCTGGTAGAAGAACGCCGGGTCCGGATGCCAGGACTCGGGGCCGAGGCTCTGCACCGCCGTCGTGGCGGCCACCGGCGTGCCGATGTGCCCGGCGCGGACGGCCCGGAGCGCCGACTGCAGGCCCGCGCCGAGGAACGTGTCCGGCGCGCCGCCGAGCAGCAGGCCCCGCTCGGACGCCTCCGCGAGCAGCTTCTCCGCCTCCGCGGGCGTGAGCGTCAGCGGCTTCTCGCCGTACACGTGCTTGCCCGCCCGCAGTGCGGCGGTCGCCACCTGCGCGTGGGCCGCGGGGACCGTCAGATTGACGACGAGTTCGACGTCCGGCTCGGCGAGGACGGTGGGGACGTCACCGGCGAGCGGGATGCCGTGGGCGCGGGCCGCGGCGGCCGCCCGCTCCTGGTCGAGGTCGGCGACCGCCAGGAGGCGCACGTCGGGAAAGCCGCTCAGGGTGCGCAGATACTCGGCGCTGATGACGCCCGCGCCGACGACGGCGACGCCGACCGGGCCCGCGCTCACGACGCCTCCAGCGCGCTGACGTAGGTGCGGCTGGCAGCGAGTTCGCCGAGCAGGTCGCCCGCGCACGCGTCGAACTCGACCACCCGCCACGCGTCCGGCGCGGCGGCGAGCACTTCGGGCACCGGCATCGTGCCGCCGCCGACCGCGACGTTCGGGTCGTCCTTCGTGCCGGGGCCGTCCTTGAGGTGCAGGGCCTGCACGCGCGCGCCGAGGCGGTCGAGGAGCGCGGGCACGTCGGCGCCGCCGACGGCCGCCCAGTACGTGTCGACCTCCAGGAACACCGCGGGGTCGAGGAGGTCGGCGAGGACCTCGATCGCGTGGCGGCCGCCGACGCGCGGCTCGATCTCCCACCAGTGGTTGTGGTAGCCGAGCCGCAGGCCGTGCCGGTCCGCCCGCTCCGCAAGGGAGTTGAGGCGCTCGGCCACGCGCGCGAGTCCGTCGTACGACGCGAAGTCCTCGTGCGGGAAGCCCGCAGGGATGATCGCGAGCGTCGTGCCGAGCGCGGCGGTCGCGTCGAAGACGGGGCCGGGATCCCGCGTGAGCGCGTGCACGACGTGGGCGCCGGAGAAGGTGAGGCCGAGGCCGTCGGCGATCCGTCCGAGCCCGGCCGCGTCGGCGGTGACGTCGAACGCCTCCACCGCCCCGTACCCCATCTCGGCGAGACGGCCGAGGGTCCCCGCCCGGTCGGCGGCGAGCTCATCGCGTACGGAGTAGAGCTGAACGCTGAGCGGACGTGCCATGGCGGTCCTCCCCGGTCGGCTGGGAGGACGGTAAGGCGCGGGCGGGGGAGAGACAAGACGCGGGCGGGGGCGAGACGAGCGGGGACAAGGCGGCGGCGCTCGCCCGGGCCCGGCGTGGGTCCGGTCCCGGCGGGAGGCCGGGACCGGACCGGGCTCAGAGGCGGCCGCGCACGGTGCGGCGGCGCACGTACCACGCGCCGCCGGCCAAGGCCGCCGCCACCAGGGCGCCACCCCCGGCCATCGTGACCGTGCCGTAGTCCTCGACCGCCCCGCCGATGCCGCCGCGCACACCGCGCGCGGGCGCCGCCGTCGACGTCGAGGAGGTCGTCGGCGTCGTGCCGACGACCGTGACGGTCTGCGAACCCGCGCCCGAGCCGTCCTGACAGACCACCGCCACCGTATGGGTGCCGGGACTGACGTTCTGCCAGGTGGCGGTACCGCCCGCCAGGGTCACCTGCCGGCCCTGGGCGAAGTTGGCGGCTCCGTTGCTCAACAGCGCGGCCTTGCCGCCGTTGGGACACGCGTCCGTGGCCACCTGCACGGTGTTCCCGTTGACGGTCACGGTGATCCCCGGACCCGCGACCGCCGACGGGGCGGCCAGTGCCAGCGGAAGCGCGACGGCGGCGACGGTCAGGCCACGACGGAGCGATGCACGGGATATCTGAGTAGTACGCATGAGTCTGCCCTCCGGTGGCACGGGAGGCGGTACGTCCCATGCGCCGCCGGGATCGGGAAACGCCCGTGCTACCTGACGTCGAGCCAACGTGCCGTCAGCCCGGGGCGCATGCGGACGGCCCCCGGGCAGGTGACGGAGTCCATCGTCCGGCGGACCCCTGACCCGCCGTCAGGGGCAGCGCGGCCGCTCCGCGCCGGGTCCGCCGTCACCAGGACGGGGCGGCCTGGAGCAGCCGGTCGCGCACGAGGACGACGTGCGGGTTGTCCGGGGTGCCGGGGCGCTGCGCGAGGTAGCCCGTGTTGATCGGCGGGTCGTCGGGCAGCAGCAGCGGCACCAGGGCGCCGGAGGCCAGCTCGTCCAGGCACAGATAGCGCGGCAGGACGGAGACACCCGCACCGGCCACGACCGCCGAGCGCACCCCGCGCAGGTCCGGCACGGTCAGCGCGGGCCGCTCGGTGAGGCGCTCGCCGAACACGTGCCACCAGTAGCGGCGGGCGATCGGCAGGTCGTCGGCGTACGCGATCAACGGCACCCCGCGCAGCGCGGCGGGCCCCTCCGCGGCGACCCGCTCCGGGCCGATACGCCGCGCCCACGACGGCGCGGCGACGAGCACGAACTCCTCGTCGGCGAGCGGCACCGCGCTGAGGGTGCGCCCGCGCAGCCGCATCGTGGAGATCACCAGGTCGAAGCGGCCGCCGCGCAGGCCGTCGAGCAGTTCGTCGGTCAGGCCCATGGTGACCCTCAGGCGCACGCCCCGGTCGGTGAGCGGCGCGAGGGCGGGCAGGACGCGGGCGCAGATCAGCTCGGCGGGCCCCGCGAGGTGGACCGGGTCCGGGACCTTCTCCGGGGCGAGGGGGCCGCGCTCCGCCACCGAGGCGAGCGCGTCGAGGGGGCCCGCGACCTGCGCGGCGAGCTCGTCGGCGACGGACGTCGGCACGGCGCCGCGGGGCCGCCGCTCGAACAGCTCCCGGCCCAGCTGCTGCTCCAGGGACCGGACCTGCGTCGTCACGGTCGGCTGCGAAAGGCCGAGCACGCGCGCGGCCGCCGTGAACGACCCCGAGCGGTGCACGGCGAGGAACGTCCGCAGCAGCGACAGGTCGAGCGGCGCGCGGAACGGTGCCGGGGAGCTCGTGCCATTGGAATCCCTATGGGGCATGCTGGGGATTCTATTGGATCTCTATGGATGAGGGGCTTACCGTCGACGACGGAACGAGCTGACACTCTGCGTACGAAACGTCAGTACGTCCATGACGGTACGTCCAGGAAGCGTCCGTACGTCCACGAAGCGTCCGCCGGGGCGCGAGGTGAAGGAGAGGCCATGACCGCCGATCGTGACCGGCTCACCGAGGTCCTCGACGCGACGTACGTCTGCCTGGGCAGGTACGGTGCGCGGCGCGTCACGATGGACGACATCGCGCGCGAGATGGGCGTGTCCCGGTCGGCGGTCTACCAGTACGTACGCGGCAAGGACGACGCGGTCCTGCGGCTCGCCCGGCGCCTGCACGACCGGGCCCTGGAGCGGGCCGAGACCGCGGCGGCGTCCGACGTGCCGGCCGCCGAGCGCGTGCACGGCATCCTCGCCGCCAAGCTCCACCTGGTGCTCGACCTCGCGGGCCACTCCCCGCACGCCGCCGAGCTCCTCGACACCAAGGCGCGCTGGTCCGGCGACGTCTGCGACGCGTTCACGGCCCGGCTGCGCGAACTGCTCGCCGAGCAGTTCGCGCGGGCCCACGGGGCCGCGGACCCGGCCTGGCCCCGGCCGCGCGCCACCCCCGAACAGTCCGCCGACATCTGCGTCGCGCTCGTCGTCGGCCTCGAAACCGCGCCCGGCGCGGCCGACCTGCTGCGGCCCGCGACGGATGCCCTGCTCACGGGGCTGCTGCCGCACCCCGCCCCCACCTCCTGACCCCTGCTGAGGACTCCATGAACCACCCCGCCCCCGAAGCCGCGCACGACACCGCCACCCTGGTGGCCCGCCTCCGCGCGACCTTCCGCACCGGCCGCACCCGCCCCCTGGACTGGCGCACGCGGCAGCTCACGCGCCTGAAGGAGCTGCTCGCCGACCACCGCGAGGACATCGCCGACGCGCTCCACGCCGACCTGGGCAAGCCCCGCGCCGAGGCGTACCGCTCCGAGGTCGACTTCGCGATACGGGAGATCGACCACACCCTGGAGCACCTCCAGGAGTGGCTTGCGCCGCGGTCCGTCGACGTCAGCGGCGTCTTCGGCGAGCGGGCGGACGCCGGTACGCAGTACGACCCGCTGGGCGTCGTCCTCGTCATCGCGCCGTGGAACTACCCGGCGCAGCTCCTGCTCGTGCCCGTCGCCGGGGCGCTGGCCGCGGGCAACGCCGTGGTGGCCAAGCCCAGCGAGCTGGCCCCCGCCACCTCCGCGCTGCTCGCGGACCTGCTGCCGCGCTATCTGGACACCGACGCCGTGGCCGTCGTCGAGGGCGGCGTGCCGGAGACCACGGCGCTGCTCGCCCAGCGCTTCGACCACATCTTCTACACCGGCAACGGCACGGTCGGCCGCATCGTGATGCGCGCCGCCGCGGAGCATCTGACGCCGGTCACGCTCGAACTCGGCGGCAAGTCACCGGCGTTCGTCGACGCGGGCCTCGACGGCGCGGCCGTGGCCGAGACCGCACGGCGCCTGGCCCGCGCCAAGTTCGCCAACGCGGGCCAGACCTGCGTCGCGCCCGACTACGTCCTCACCGACCCGGCCACCGCCCGCGCCCTGGAGCCCGCACTGGCCCGGGCGGTCGAGGAGCTGTACGGCGCGGACCCGGCGGCGTCGGACGCGTACGGGCGGATCGTGAACGAGCGGCACTTCGACCGCCTGGCCGCGCTGCTCGGCTCGGGCCGCGTCGTGACCGGCGGCGGCAGCGACCGCGCCACGAAGTACATCGCGCCGACCGTCCTCGCCGGGGTGCGGCCCGACGAGCCGGTGATGCGCGAGGAGATCTTCGGCCCCCTCCTGCCGATCGTCGAGGTCGACGGGCTCGACGAGGCGATCGCGTTCATCAACGACCGGGACAAGCCGCTCGCCCTGTACGCGTTCACCGAGTCGGCCGACACGCGGGCGCGGCTCGCCGCGGAGACCTCGTCGGGCGGGCTCGGCTTCGGCCTGCCGATGGCCCATCTGTCCGTGCCCGAGCTGCCGTTCGGCGGCGTGGGCGAGAGCGGCATGGGCGCCTACCACGGCCCGCACTCGATCGCGGTCTTCAGCCACCGCAAGGCCCGCCTGGACGTGCCGCTCGGCTCCTGACGGGTCAGGAGCCCTCGGGCAGCGGCTCCACCAGGCCGTCGGCGACGAGGCCCGCGTACACCGCCCGGCCGAGCGCCTGCACCGCGGACTGCGGCCGGACCATGACCGTGAACTCCTTGATCCGGCCGTCGTCCGCGAAGTGCAGCAGGTCGATGCCGTGGATCTCCTTGCCGTGCACGGTCGTACGGAACACAAGGACCGCCGACGGGGCCTCGGTCCCGTCGGCGCTGGTCTGCGCGGCGCCCTCGTAGGACCCGACGTACCGGAAGTCCTCGAAGAGGCGCAGGAGCACGCCGAAGAGCCCCATGACCATCTCGCGCCCTTCGAAGGGCTGGAACTTCACCGGGCTGTAGAACCGGACGTCCGGCGTGAACAGCTCCTCCAGGGCCGGGAGTTCGTGCTTCTCGACGGCGGCGCGGAAGCGGGCGGCGGCGTCGGTGACGGGTGCTGCGGTCATGAGGAACCTCCGGTGGCGGGTCTCCGTGGCGACGGGGGATGGGGGATGGGGGATGGGGGACAGGTCATAGTCAAGAATCTGACTACTCAGATTTTTGACTATGATGGTGCGGCGCACAAGGGCGCGGACACGGGAACGGGCGGGAGAAGGGACGCAGCCATGGCCTTGCGGCACGCGGTGCTCGCGGCACTCCTCGACGGCGAGTTCAGCGGCTATCAGCTGGCCAAGGGGTTCGACATCGGCGTCGCCAACTTCTGGCACGCGCTGCCGCAGCAGCTGTACGCCGAGCTGTCCCGGCTCGAGGGCGAGGGCCTGGTCGCAGGGCGCGAGGTCGTGCAGGACGGGCGGCCGAACAAGCGCATGTTCCGGGTGACGGACGCGGGTCTCGCGGAGCTGGAGCGGTTCGCCGCGGCCGCCGCCAAGCCGTCCTTCATCCGCGACGACCTGCTCGTCAAGGTCCAGGCCGTGGACGGCGTCGACGCGGCACCGGTGATCGAGCAGCTACGGGAGCGGGCGGCGGTCGCCGAGGCCAAGACGGAGGTCCTCGCCAAGCTCCTGCGACGGCTGCGCGGCGACCAGGATGAGGACGCGTTCCTGCGCACGGGGAAGCGGATCGGGCCCTATCTGACGTGTCTGCGCGGTCTCGCCTTCGAGCGCGAGACCAGGCAGTGGTGCCTGCGCGCCGCGGAACTGCTCACCGAGCGGCAGGAGTCGGTGACCGGAACGGGCCTTCCGTAACTGCCGGGTCACGGAACACCGAACGCACCGTGTACGGCGGATGCACTCCGCACATCGCCTACAACCACCGCCGGTGTGCCACGTGTCGAACCCTGCGCCGGCACCGTCCGGCGAGGCCGACCACGACACCAACGGAGTGCACACACCCATGCGTTCACGCCTTCCGGTCGCGGGACTCACCGCGACCGCCACACTCGCCCTGGCCACCCTCACGGTCGCCATCCCGTCCGCCCACGCGTCCGACACCGCCCCCGAGCCGGTGCCGGACTACAACGTCACGCTGTCCGCGAGCCCCACGGCGACCGACTACGGCCACCGCAAGGTCAATCTGTCCGGCACCGTGACCCGCGCCGACGGCACCCCCGTCGCGGACGCGCCGGTCAAGCTCTTCGAGGCCGTCACGTACAACACCTGGAACCCCTGGGGCGACCCCATCGACCCGACCGAGCGCGAGGCCCGGAACCTGCGCACCGTCCGCACGGACGCGCAGGGCCGTTTCACGCTCAAGAAGGTCAAGGCGGACCGCTGGAAGGACACGCCGAGCATCTACCTCTTCCCGCGCCACGAGGTGCAGTTCGACGCCTCGTACGATCCGGGCGACCCGGACGACAACGAGATCTACTTCGGTCAGACCACCGTCGGCGTCAGGACGGTCACCAGCTCCATCAGTTACAAGGTCAACAAGACCAAGGTGCGCAAGGGCGACACCCTCGTCGTGACCGGCAAGGTCAAGTGGCCCGCGGGGCACGGCTCCGTGAAGGGGGCCCCGGTCCTGCTGCGGACGTACTACGAAGCCGCGTACAACGCGAAGACCACCGCCGACGCGCGGGGCAACTTCACCGTCCGCGCCAAGATCCGGAGCTACGACAACGAGTTCGCGATCTTCTCCGCGCCCAAGGACTACTACATCGCGGGCGCGGACAAGGCCCTGCCGGTCAAGAACGTCACCCACTGACCGGCACCTGGGACGGGTCAGGCTCCGGCAGGCTTCTCGGCCTGCCGGGCCTTCGCCACCGCCTGCTCCAGGCCGCGCGCCGTCGTCCAGTGCGCCGACGGCGTCAGGTGCCCGATCACGCGCCCCAGCCAGTCCGCGTCGGCGAGCCGGTGCGCCTCGTCCGCGGCGACGGTCTGCGTGAGCAGCTCCTCCAGGAGCGCGATCTCCAGCGCCGGGTACCGGCGGGGATGCCGGTCGAAGCGCACCCTGCGGTCCTCGTACGGATGGCGCAGCGTCATGACCAGGTGGCCGCCGCCGCGTCCCTTGAGCCCCGGCAGGCCGCCGAGCATGCCGAGCAGCGTGGCTCCCTGTGTCCGGCTTCCGTGGGTACGTCAACGCCCTTGCAGGCGCTTGACGTTGTCGCCGAACGTCCAGCCGCGTGAGCCGTCCCAGTTGATCGACCAGGTCATCAGGCCCTTCAGGGCGCCGCGGTAGTTGTTCCACGCCTGGGAGACCAGGCTCGGCGACATGTGGCCGCCGCCCGCGCCCGGCTGCGCGGGCAGGCCCGGCACCTGCTTGTCGTACGGCACCTTGATCGTGGTGCCCTGGATGACGAGGCCCTTGTTGAGGCAGTCGGTCTGCGCGACGAAGCCCTGGACGGTGCCCGCGGAGTAGGAGTCGCCGGAGCAGCCGTACATGCTGCCGTTGTAGTACTGCATGTTCAGCCACCACAGGCGGCCGTTGTCCGCGTACTTCTTGACGATCGGCAGGTACGCGCCCCAGATCGAGCCGTACGTCACGCTGCCGCCGGTGACGTACGCGGTCTCCGGGGCCATCGTCAGGCCGAACTCGGGCGGCATCTGCGCGAGCACGCCGTCGATGATGCGGATGAGGTTGGACTGCGACGCCGAGAGCTGGTTGATGTTGCCGCTGCCGACGAGGCCGGTCTCGATGTCGATGTCGATCCCGTCGAAGTTGTACTGCTTCAGGATCGGCACGATGGTCTGGACGAAGCGGTCGGCCACCGCGCTCGAACTCAGGTCGATGCCCGCCGCCGCGCCGCCGATGGACATCAGGATCGTGGCGCCGTCCGCCTTCGCCTGGCACATCTCGGCGGGCGTGGCGACCTTCACGGTGGCGTCCATCCCGTCCTCCCACAGGACGGTGCCGTCGGAGCGGATGACGGGGAAGGCGGCGTTGATGACGTTGTAACCGTGGGCGCCCATGCGGGAGTCGGTGATCGGGGTCCAGCCGAACGGCGGGTGCACGCCGTTGGACGCGCCGTCCCAGTTCTCCCAGTAGCCCTGGAGCACCTTGCCCGCGGGCTTCGGCTTCACCGCGCAGGTGTCGCCCTGTGGGGCTCGGGGCGTATCCGGCGCCGCCGCGGCGGGCAACTGTGCCGCGAAGGCCAGTGCCAGAGCAACTCCCAACAGACGTACCGTCCGACCGATCATCGCGTGCTCCCTCGGGGAGGCCTTGCTACGGGTGGGGGGAAGTGCAGGTGATGCGGCAGACGGTAAGTAGGTATAGACCTGTCGTCAATAGGTCTGGGCCAATGTGGGGCCAAGGTGCTGGGCGTCGGCGGGGTCGAGGCGGTGGCCGTCGTCGCCGGTGCGGACGCGGCCCGCCGTCGGGGGCGCGAAGTGCGTGCCGAACAGCAGGGTTTCGGTGTCCGCGACCGAGGTGATGAGGGCCCGGCGGGTTCGCTCCGCGAGGGCGGGGTCGATGTCCACGCAGCTCGTGACGGCGGGGTGTGCGAGCTGTACGGGGTGGTGGACGGCGTCGCCCGTGATCAGCGCGGTGGCGTCGGTGCCGCGCAGCTCGACGGCGACGTGGCCCGGGGTGTGTCCGGGTGTGGGCAGGAGGCGCAGGCCCGGCGCGATCTCCACCGGCTCCTCCTGGACGTCCACCAGGTCGAGCAGTCCCGCGTCCGCGACGGGGTGCACCGAGTCGCGGAACATCTGCCGCCGGGGTGCCTCCAGGTCGGCGGACGCCCAGTGGTCCCACTCCCTGCGGCTGGTCACGTACCGGGCGTTGGGGAACGTGGGCACCCATGTCCCGTCGTCCAGGCGGGTGTTCCAGCCGACGTGGTCGGCGTGCAGGTGGGTGAGGACCACCAGGTCGACGGAGTCGGGCGGGAATCCGGTGCCGGTGAGGCGGTCGAGGTAGTCGGTGTCCAGGTCGTGCCAGGCCGTGTTGGCGCGCTGCTTGCCGTTGCCGATCCCGGTGTCGACCAGGACGCGCAGGCCGCCGACGGTGAGCGCGAAGCTCTGGCTGTCCAGGCGCAGGGTGCCCGCGCCGTCCGCGAAGTCCGGGCGCAGCCAGGGGGTGGCGGCCACGAGGTCCGGGGTGGCGGTGGGCAGCAGCCAGGGGCCGGTCTGCGGCGGGAGGGTGATTTCCGGGACGCGGTGGACGGTGATGTCGCCCAGGAGCCAGGTCATGGGGGCCTCTCGGGAGGGAGGGGAGGGGTGGACAGTGAATGTAAAAGCAAAAGCTTTGCGTTAGGTGACGCTAGCCGCTACTGTCGGCTAACGCAAACACTTAGCGTTTAGCGCGCCTCGGGGGCCTGGCCCCGGAAAGGACCCGCCATGACCGCTGTCCACCTCGCACCGCACGAGGTCGCCCGATGGGCCCTGCGCGCCGGGCTCCCCTTGGAAGGCGACCGCCTCGACGGCGTGACCGCCACCGCTCAGCACATCCACGCCGTCGTCAGCACGCTGCGCGAGCTGGACTTCGGCGAGGTGCCGCCCGCGTTCGCCTACGCCGCCGCCTCGTCGGGCGCCGCCGTGTCGTCGTACGCGCCGGGAGAGGAGGCCGGTCATGGAGCCGTATGAGCTGACCCTCGCCGACGCGGCGGCCGCGATCGCCGCGAAGGACCTGTCGCCCGTGGAGCTGACCGAGTCCGTCCTGCGCCGCGTCGCCGCGACCGACGGCGACCTGCGCGCCTATGTCCGCGTGGACCCCGACCGGGCCCGCGTGGCGGCGGCGCGCGCCGCACGCGAGATCGCCGCGGGGCGCCCGCGCGGCCCCCTGCACGGCGTCCCGTTCGCGCTCAAGGACCTCATCGACGTCAAGGGGTGGCCCACGACGGCCAGTTCGCGCGTGCGGGCCGGTCACGTCGCCACCGAGGACAGCGCGGTCGCGGCCCGCCTGGACGCCGCCGGAGCGGTGCTGCTCGGCAAGACCCACACGCACGAGTTCGCCTACGGCCTGACGACGCCTCAGACGCGCAACGCGTGGGACCCCGGCCGGATCGCGGGCGGTTCGAGCGGTGGCTCGGCCGTCGCCGTCGCCGCCGGACAGGCCGCCTTCACGCTCGGCACCGACACCGGCGGTTCGATCCGGGTGCCCGCCGCCCTCAACGGCGTCGTCGGCCTCAAGCCGACGTACGGCCTGGTCCCGCGCCACGGCGTGACCTCGCTGTCCTGGTCCCTCGACCACGTCGGCCCCCTCACCCGCACCGTCCGGGACGCCAGGCTCGTCCTCGACGCCCTCACCGGCCACGACCCGCGCGACCCGGCGAGCCTCACCGCCGGACCGCTCACCCAACCCCCGCACGCCGAGGGCGACTTGACCGGACTGCGCGTCGGCGTCCCGCGCACCTACTACTTCGACCGGGTCGCCCCCGACGTCGAATCCGCCGTGCGGGACGCCATCGCGCGCCTGCGTGACCTCGGGGCCGAACTCGTCGACGTGGAGATCCCGCTGACCCGCTACGTCCAGGCGGTTCAGTGGGGCCTGATGGTGCCCGAGGCCAGCGCATACCACGAGGACACGCTGCGCTCGGAACCCGGACGCTACGGAGAGGACGTGCGGGTCCTCCTGGAGGCGGGGGAGCTCTTCCACGCGGGCGACTACCTGCGGGCCCAGCGCGCCCGGACGCTGATGCGGCAGCAGTGGGCGCGGCTCTTCGAGGGCGTCGACGTCGTCGCCGCGCCCGCCGTGCCGCTCACGGCCGTGCCCGCCGGGAAGCAGTCGGTGACCTGGGGCGACGGGTCGGTCGAGGCGGTGTCCGACAGCTACGTACGACTTTCCGCACCCGCCAATATCACCGGCGCCCCGGCGCTCACCGTGCCCGTCGGCCAGGACCGCGCGGGCCTGCCCATCGGGATGCAGCTGATCGGGCGGCCGCTGGGGGAGCGGGCGGTGCTGCGGGCCGGGCGGGCGTACGAGCTGACGCGGGCGGACGCGGGCCGGCTCGCCCCGGCGGCCGCAGTAGAAGCAACGCCTTAGCGTTAAGGTGAGCCGCATGAGTCCCAAGCCCATGGCGCGGCCGGGTGGCCGCAGCGCCCGCGTCCAGGCGGCCGTGCACACCGCCGTGCGCGAGCTCGAGGCCGAGCGGGGCCGCGACGTGCTGACGGTTCCGCTGGTCGCCGCGCGCGCCGGGGTCACCCCGTCGACGATCTACCGCCGCTGGGGCGACCTCCAGGAACTCCTCTCGGACGTCGCCGTCGAACGGCTGCGGCCCGAGACCGACCCCGCGGACCTCGGCAGCCTGCACGCCGACCTCGCGGCGTGGGCCGAGCAGTTCCTGGACGAGATGGCGTCCACCGCGGGCCGCGCCTACATCCGTGACGCGCTCCTCGGCGACCCGGACGGCGGCAACGCCGGGCAGTGCTCGGCCTACGCCGCCGACCAGCTCGACCTCGTCCTCGCCCGCGCCACCGGCCGCGGCGAGGGCGGCCTCCCCGAGCGCGAGGCACTCATGGACCAGGTGGTCGCCCCGATGATGTACCGGATCCTGTTCCGCCCACAGGGACTCTCGGCGGCGTACGCGCGCGACCTGGTGGACAGGGCCCTGGACGACGGGGCGACGGCCTGAGCGGGAGTCCGCCACACCCGCTCAGGCCTCCTCGACCGGCTCAGGACTCGCGCGCCGCCAGCTCCCCGCGGACCTCGCGCGCCGCCGCGACCAGGTTCTCCAGGGACACCCTGGTCTCCGGCCAGCCGCGCGTCTTCAGGCCGCAGTCCGGGTTGACCCACAGGCGTTCGGCCGGAATGGCCTCAAGTCCCTTGCGCAGCAGGGCTGCCGCCTCCGCGGCGCTCGGCACGCGCGGCGAGTGGATGTCGTACACGCCGGGCCCCACCTCGCGCGGATAGCCCGCCGACGCCAGCTCGTCGGCGACCTGCATGTGCGAGCGGGCCGCCTCCAGGCTGATGACGTCGGCGTCGAGGTCGTCGATGGCCTTCAGGACGTCGCCGAACTCCGCATAGCACATGTGCGTGTGGATCTGCGTGTCCGGACGGACGCCGCCCGTGGTGAGCCGGAAGGACTCCGTCGCCCAGTCCAGGTACGCGGCCCGGTCCGCGGCGCGCAGCGGCAGCGTCTCCCGCAGCGCGGGCTCGTCCACCTGGATCACCCGGGTCCCGGCCGCTTCGAGGTCCTCGACCTCGTCGCGCAGGGCGAGCGCGACCTGCCGCGCCGTGTCGCCGAGCGGCTGGTCGTCGCGGACGAACGACCAGGCGAGCATCGTGACCGGGCCCGTCAGCATGCCCTTGACGGGGCGGTCGGTGAGCGAGTTGGCGTACGCCGTCCAGCGCACCGTCATCGGCTCAGGGCGCGAGATGTCACCGGCGAGCACCGGCGGGCGCACATAGCGGGTGCCGTACGACTGGACCCAGCCGTGCCGCGTGGCGAGATAGCCGGTCAGCTGCTCGGCGAAGTACTGCACCATGTCGTTGCGTTCGGGCTCGCCGTGCACCAGGACGTCGATGCCCGCCTTCTCCTGGAAGTCCAGGACGGCCCGGATCTCGGTCTCGATGCGCTCCTCGTACCCGCCCTCGTCGATGCGCCCGGCGCGCAGGTCGGCGCGGGCCGTGCGCAACTCGGTGGTCTGCGGGAACGAGCCGATGGTCGTGGTGGGGAGCAGTGGCAGGTGCAGGCTCGCGCGCTGGGCGGCGGCGCGCTCGGCGTACGGCTGCGAGCGGCGGGCGTCGGCGGCGGTGACGGCCGCGGCGCGGGCGCGCACGCGCGGGTCGTGGGTGAGGGCGGAACCGGCGCGGGACGCCAGGTCGGCGCGGTTGGCGGCGAGTTCGGCCGCGACGGTGTCGGGGCCGTGGGCGAGGCCGCGGGCCAGGGTGACGAGCTCGGCGGTCTTCTGCCGGGCGAAGGCGAGCCAGCGGGCCACCTGCGGGTCGATGTCGCGCTCGGCGGCGGCGTCGAGCGGCACGTGCAGGAGCGAGCAGGACGCGGCCACGTCCACGCGGTCGGCGAGCCCGAGGAGCGTGCCGAGCGTGGCGAGGGACCTCTCCAGGTCGTTGATCCAGACGTTGCGGCCGTCGACCACGCCCGCCACCAGGCGCTTGCCCGGAAGCCCGCCGGCCCGCGCGAGGTCGTCGAGGTTGGCGGCCGCCGGGCCCGTGAAGTCCAGGGCGAGCCCGTCCACCGGCGTCTTCGCGAGCACGGGCAGGGCCTCGCCGAGCCGGTCGAAGTAGGAGGCGACCAGGAGCCTCGGCCGGTCGGTCAGCGCGCCGAGGTCGCGGTAGGCGCGGGCGGCGGCGTTCAGCTCGGCCGGTGTCCGGTCCTGGACGAGCGCGGGCTCGTCCAGCTGCACCCACGCGGCGCCCGCCGCCCGCAGGTCGGCGAGCACCTCCGCGTACACGGGAAGCAGCCGGTCGAGGAGCGTCAGCGGCTCGAACGCGCCGTCGACGCCCGGCGCGGGCTTGGCGAGCAGCAGGTACGTGACCGGGCCGACGAGCACCGGCCGCGCGGCGTGGCCGAGCGCGAGCGCCTCCTTCAGCTCGGCGACCTGCTTCGCGGAGTCGGCGGCGAAGACGGTGTCCGGGCCCAACTCCGGCACCAGATAGTGGTAGTTGGTGTCGAACCACTTCGTCATCTCCAGCGGCGCCACGTCCGCGGTGCCGCGCGCCATCGCGAAGTAGCCGTCCAGCGGGTCCGCCGCGACGGCCTCGCGGTGGCGGTCGGGGATCGCGCCGAGCAGGACGCTGGTGTCCAGGACGTGGTCGTAGTACGAGAAGTCGCCGGTCGGCACCTCGTGGATCCCGGCGTCGGCGAGCCGCTCCCAGTTGGCGCGGCGCAGCTCGGCGGCCGTCTCCCTCAGGGCGTCGGCGTCGACGCGGCCCTTCCAGTAGCCCTCGACGGCCTTCTTCAGTTCGCGGTTCGGGCCCTGGCGGGGGTAGCCGTACACGGTGGCCCGTGCTGCCGCGGCTGCGGGCTTGTCTGTCACAGAACTCTCCTTCGCGAGCGTGTGTGTGCCATGGCCGGGGACGGCCGCGGGCGCGAAGGGAGCGCGGAACGGGCGGATCACGGCACCGAGGTGCCCGTCCGCCTGCCGTGCACGCCGACCCGCCCACGAGGTCACCGGTGAGCCGCGCGCGACGGGTCGCGCACGGGCAACGGGCAGGTCTTCGGACTCGCGGGCGCGACCTCCGGGGAGGTCACCTACTGGCCGTCGCTTCCCGGGTCCGTGATGGACCCAGTGCGTATGACGGCGGTCGTTCCCGCTCACCGCTGCGGGGCAGTCCCGGATTCTCACCGGGTTCCCTCTTGCGACGCCGCTGCCTGGCCGGCAGGGCGAACCTGTTGCGGGGCTCACCCTACCCACGCGGGGCGTTGATAGGCCTTCGGCCTCGTCCTCAGGCGCCGGACGGGCTGATTCCTCCAGCAGTCTTATTGCGAAGTACTTGCAATTACTATGAAGAGGCAAGAAGGCGTCCAGTCGCGGGGAGCAGAGGCATGGTCACGAAAGGCTCGACGGGTTCGCCCGTCGTGCTCGGCATCGAGTCGTCCTGCGACGAGACCGGCGTCGGCCTGGTGCGTGCCGGGCGGCTGCTCGGGCACGCCGTCGCGTCCAGCATGGACGAGCACGCCCGCTACGGCGGGGTCGTCCCGGAGATCGCCGCCCGCGCCCACGTGCACGCGCTCAACCCGGTCGTCCGCCGTGCCCTGGACGAGGCGGGCCTGCGCATGCGCGACGTCGGGGCCGTCGCCGTGACGACCGGCCCCGGCCTGTCCGGCGCCCTCCAGGTCGGCCTCGCCGGGGCGAAGGGGCTCGCCTACGCCCTCGACGTGCCGCTGTACGGCGTGCACCACCTGGCCGGGCACGTCGCCGCCGACACCCTGGAGCACGGCCCGCTGCCCGACCCCTGCGTGGTCCTGATCGTCTCCGGCGGCCACACCTCGCTGCTGCTCGTACGCGACCTGGCCCGCGACCCGATCATGCACCTGGGGGACACCCTGGACGACGCGGCGGGCGAGTGCTTCGACAAGGTGGCCCGCGTCTTCGGCCTGCCCTACCCCGGCGGCCCCGCCGTCGACCGCGCGGCACGCGACGGCTCGCCGGACGCGGTGGCCTTCCCGCGCCCGCTGACCGGGCCGCGCGACGACCCGTACGCCTTCTCCTTCTCCGGTCTGAAGACGGCCGCCGCGCGCTGGGCCGAGAGCCACCGCGGCCGGGAACTGCCGGTCGCCGACGGCGCCGCCGCGCTGCAGGAGGCCGTCGCGGACGTCCTCACCCGCAAGGCGGTCGCGGCCTGCACCGCGCACGGCGTCGGCACGCTCGTCGTGGTCGGCGGCGTCGCCGCCAACTCCCGGGTGCGGGCGCTCGCCGAGGAGCGCTGCCGCGCGGCCGGGATCACCCTGCGCGTGCCGCCCCTCAAGCTGTGCACCGACAACGGCGCGATGATCGCCGCCGTGGGCGACCTGCTGGTGCGCGCGGGCGCCGAGCCCGCACCCCTCGACGTCTCGATCGACCCGTCGGCGCCGCTGGAGCACGCGGCCCTGCACCCCACGACGACGGTCGCGAGGGCGCACCCCGCGGCGACGGTCGCGAGAGCGCACCCCGCGACGACGGCCGCAGGGGCCGCCTGATGGCCGCCGTCGTGCACCGCCTCCCCGGCCCGGACCTGCTCGCCCACCGCGACGGCCTCCGCGCCGTCCACGCCGCCGCCTTCGCCCAGGAGCCCTGGCACAGCACGCCCGCCGACGCGGACGCCTACCTGGACCGGCTCGCCGGTGACGTGACCCGGCCCGGCTTCACCGGCGCCGTGGCGCTCGACGGCGAGCGGGTGCTCGGCTTCGCCACGGCCTGGACGTCCACCACCCCGCTGCCCGACAACCGCGGCTACCCGCGCGTCACCGCCGCGCTCGGCACCGAGCGCACCACCGCGTGGCTGTGCGGCGGCCGGGAGGTCGACGAACTCGCCGTCACGCCCGCCGCGCACGGGCGCGGCCTCGGCCGTACGCTCCTCGAAGCGGTCACCCGCGCGGCGCCCGAAGGACGCTGCTGGCTGCTCACCTCCGTCAAGGCCGACGCCACCGTCCGCTTCTACGAGCGGCTCGGCTGGCGGCAGGTCACCCACCCCGCGCCCGACGGATACGGCACCGTCGCCTTCCTCGGCCCGGACCACCCCGCGCGCACCACCGCCCTCCCGCCCCTGTGACCCACCCCAGCCCGGAGCACGTCTTGCGTACCGCCGACATCCGCACCCGCTTCCTCGACTTCTTCGCCGAGCGCGGCCACACCGTCGTCCCCAGCGCCCCGCTGCCCACGCCCGACCCGACGCTCCTCTTCGTGAACGCGGGCATGGTGCCGTTCAAGCCGTATCTGACCGGCGAGGCGGCACCGCCGTGGCCGCGGGCGACCAGCGTGCAGAAGTGCGTGCGCACCCTCGACATCGAGGAGGTCGGCAAGACCACACGACACGGCTCGTTCTTCCAGATGAACGGCAACTTCTCCTTCGGGGACTACTTCAAGGAAGAAGCCATCGCCTTCGCCTGGGAGCTGAGCACCCGGCCGCTGTCCGACGGCGGCTACGGACTCGACCCGGCGCGGATCTGGGTCACCGTGCACCACTCCGACACCGAGGCGCGCGGCCTGTGGCGGCGCGTCGCCGACCTGCCCGACGAACGGATCGTGGCGCGCGGCGACGAGGACAACTTCTGGCACATGGGCGTGCCCGGGCCGTGCGGCCCGTCGTCGGAGCTCTTCTACGACCGGGGCCCGGCGCTCGGCCGCGCGGGCGGCCCCGCCGTCGACGAGGACCGCTACATGGAGTTCTGGAACCTCGTCTTCATGCAGTACGAGCGCGGCGAAGGCACCGGCAAGACCGGTTTTCCGATCCTCGGCGAACTCCCGCGCCGCAACATCGACACCGGCATGGGCCTGGAGCGCATGGCCACGCTCCTCCAGGGCGTGGACAACCTGTACGAGACCGACGAGACCCGGCCCGTGCTCGACCGGGCCGCCGAGCTCGCGGGCGTGCACTACGGCGCCGACGCCACCGACGACGTACGCCTGCGCGTCGTCGCCGACCACGTCCGCACCGCCCTGATGCTCCTCGCCGACGGCACCGCCCCCGGCAACGAGGGCCGCGGCTACGTCCTGCGCCGCATCCTGCGCCGCGCCGTCCGCTCCATGCGTCAACTCGGCTACGGCGACCCGTCGTTGACCGATCTGCTCGCCGTCGCCCGCGACCGCATGGCGCCGAGCTACCCGGAGGTCGCCGCGGCCTACGCGCGCGTCGCCGACCAGGCCCAGGGCGAGGAGGACGCCTTCCGCGCCACCCTCAAGCAGGGCACCACCGTCCTCGACACCGCCGTCGCCCGGGTCAAGGCGGACGGCGGCCGCCACCTGTCGGGACCGCAGGCCTTCCTGCTGCACGACACCTACGGCTTCCCCATCGACCTCACCCTGGAGATGGCCGCCGAACAGGGCGTCGAGGTCGACCGCGAGGGCTTCACGGCCCTCATGCGCGCGCAGCGGGAGCGGGCCCGCGCCGACGCGCGCGCCCGCAAGTCCGGCGGCGCCCTCGACACCTCCGCGCTGCGGTCCGTCCTGGACGAGCACGGGCCGACCGACTGGCGCGCCTGGGACGCCCTCGCCACCGACTCCCGCGTCCTCGCGCTGCTCGGCCCCGCCGGTCCCGTGCCCGTCGCCCGGGACGGCGAGATCGTCACGGCGGTCCTCGACCGCACTCCGTTCTACGCCGAGTCCGGCGGCCAGGACAGCGACGCGGGCCGGCTCTCCGGCGCCGCCACGGAGGCCGAGGTCCTCGACGTACAGCGGCCGCTGCCCGGCCTCGTCGTCCACCAGGTCCGCGTCACCGCGGGCGAACTGGCCGTCGGGGACGCCGTGCACGCCGCCGTCGACCCGGAGTGGCGGCTCGGCGCCCGCCAGGCCCACTCCGGCACGCACGTCCTGCACGCGGCCCTGCGCGAGGTCCTCGGCCCGACCGCCCTGCAGTCCGGCTCCTACAACCGCCCCGGCTACCTCCGCCTGGACTTCCCCTGGCGCGGCGGCCTGTCCACCACCGTCCGCAGCGAGGTCGAGGAGGCCGCCAACCGTGCCCTGCGCCGTGACCTGCCCGTCGGTGTGCGGTGGATGACGCTCCCTCAGGCCAAGGAGCTCGGCGCGCTCGCGCTGTTCGACGAGACGTACGGCGAGCAGGTCCGCGTCGTCGAGATCGGCGGCGCCTGGTCGCGCGAGCTGTGCGGCGGCACGCACGTCGAGCACGCCTCTCAGGTCGGCGTCGTCGCGCTCACCGCCGAGTCGTCGGTCGGCGCGGGCATGCGGCGCCTGGAGGCCGCCGTCGGCATCGAGGGCTTCGGCTATCTCGCGCGCGAACGGGACCTGGTCGCCCGGATCGCCGAGCAGGTGCAGGCGCCGCGCGCCGAACTCCCGGACCGGATCGCGGCGCTGCTCGACCGGCTCAAGGCCGCCGACCGCGAGAACCAGCGCCTTCAGCAGGCGGCCCGCGGCGCCCGCGCCGCCGAACTCGCCGGGCAGGCCGTCGAGGTGGCGGGCGCGCACGTGGCCACCGCGACGGTGGACGGCGACGCGGGGGCCGCGCGGGCGCTGGCCCTCGACGTGCGCGGACGGCTGCCCGCCGAGCGCCCCGGCGTCGCCGCCGTGACCCTGCCCGGCGACAAGCCGGTCCTCGCCGTGGCCGTGAACGAGGCGGGCCGTGCCGCGGGCCTTTCCGCGTCCGCCCTGGTCAAGCGCCTCCTTGGCGGGCGCGGCGGCGGCTCGGACGAGGTGGCGCAGGGCGGCGGGGTGCCGGCGGCCGAGCTGACGCGGGCGGTGTCCGGGCTGGCTGGCGTGGTGCGGGAGCGGCTCGGGGGCTGAGGGGCGGCGCGGGGCCGAGGGGCGGCGGCGGGGGCCGAGGGGCGGCGTCTCGGGCGGCTTCGAGGCCCGAGCGGCGCGGCGACCGGAGGACCGGGGAGGACGGAAGGACGGGATGACGGCGTTCACGGAGGAGCGGGCGCCGGAGCTCCGGCTTCGGTGGGCCCCTTGTCCGTGACCACCGGATAGGGCGCATGCGTGCGCCGGTCCGGGGCGATCGCGGGGCGCCCGCCCGCCTGCTCTCCGGAGGGCGGGCGCGCTGGGCGCAGGCGCGCCGTTCGCGGATGCGGCAGCCCGGGGCGATGGAGGTGGCGGCGCGGGGGCCGTCCCCAGCACGCCACCGACCGGGTCGCGGCCCGCGCCGCCGACCCCGGGACGACCCGCGTCGCCGCGCCGCACACGGCCCCGCGCCAGGCCGTGCCACCACCGGCTGGACCGCCCACCTCACCGAACAGCTCGCGGACAACGCGCTGACGCGTCCGCTCGGCGCCTGCACGGGACCCGGCCGGTGCCCCGTCCCAGCCGACGTCAGCGACCCGAGCTGAGCCACTCCACCACGGCCCGCGCCGAGAACTCCCGCTGCCCGCCGCGCAGCAGCAGGTCCGCCGCCGCGAACGCCGGATCGTCCGCCTGCGCGGCGACGTACGGAATCGCGACGCAGCGCATGCCCGCGGCCCGCGCCGCCAGCGCGCCCGGCACGGCGTCCTCCAGGACCACGCAGTCCGCGGGCCGCGCGCCGAGCAGCTCCGCGGCGGCCAGGAAGACATCGGGTGCGGGCTTGCCGTGGGCGACCTCGTCCGCCGAGACGATCGTTTTGAGGTGCGCGTCGAGCCCGGTCCCCTCCAGGATCGCCTCGATGGCCGGGCGCGAGGAGCCGGACGCGACAGCCATGGGCACCCCGGCGTCGTGCAGCAGCTCCACGAACGCCGCCATCTCCGGGTAGACGTGCGTGGACGTGCGGGCCAGGTCCAGATAGCGGCGGTTCTTCTCCGCGAGCAGCTCGTCGAGCGGCGCGGACAGGCCGTACAGGTCCTGCCAGAGAGCGAGGGTCTCCTGGGTGGAGATGCCCACGTACTTCTCGTGGTCCTCCCAGGTGAAGTCCGTGACGCCGTGCCCGGCGAGCAGCTGCCGCCCCGCCTCGAAGTAGTTCGGCTCGCTGTCCACGAGGGTGCCGTCGAGATCGAAGATGACCGAGGTGTGGTTCAAGGCGCTCATGCGGTCAAGGATGCCAAGCCGTCGATCATGACGGCGTGGCGGCCGGTCCCTTCCGCGCGGCCTCCGCCCGGCCCACCGACTCGACGAGCGGAAGCAGCCGGTGCGGGACGCGCTCGCGCAGCGCCATCTCCGTACGGGTGCGCACCACGCCCGGCATCTGGATGAGGCGCTGGATCACATCCTCGAGATGGCCGTTGTCCCGCGCCGCCACGCGCGTCAGCAGATCGCCGCCGCCCGTGATGGAGAAGGCCTCGATGATCTCCGGCACGGCCGCCAAGGAGTCGCCGACCTCGTCCAGATGCCCCTGCATGACCTCGATGTGGACGAAGGCGAGCACCGGATGGCCGAGCGCGGCGGGCGAGAGCGAAGGCCCCGTGCCGGTGATCACCCCGTCCCGCTCCATCCGGTCGAGCCGCGCCTGCAGCGTGCCCCGGGCGATCCCGAGCACGCGCGCGTACTCCCGGACGCTCGTACGCGGCTGCTCAAGCAGGAGCCGCAGGATGCGGGTGTCCAGTTCATCGACGGCCATGGTCCGATGGTCTCCCAGGTGCGCGGGCTGATCGGCGGAGACTGTACCAACGGTGCAGTTCAAGCCGACGCTGTGCGGGGCTGTGGCCTGCCCGTTCGGCGGCACCTGCCCGGGGCTTCCTGGGAGGTGCCGTGGAGGCGTGCACGCGTGCGGCGTCACGTCCGGGGGCGGAATCCGAACCAGGATTCTCGGATTACACGATTTAGCCGCCATCGAAACTGGGTGGTTCGCCGTACGGAAACAGCCCTCGAACCGCGCTCGTCCTCAATCTTGTGTGATGGTCCGCCGACGCAGTGGACCGTTCTGCGTTCTGGGCCGGGTGAAGGGCGGGCCGGTGGCCGCGGGGTGGCGCTTTCGTCGGGGTGGTGAAGCCCGCTGTTGCGCGGTCCGGTGGACACCCGGCACGACGACTGCCCGTTCATCTATGCCGAGACTTGGGGGGACGAGTGCGTCATACCAATATTCCGCTGTTTCTCCAGGACGTGAACTTACGCTTTCGTTTGCAACGTGCAAGTGCTTCGTGGTGCGGGGCGCTGGGGTGTGAGATACCGCAAGAGATAGGTCGGCCCAGACTCTTGGTGAGACGTGCATGCTCATGCAAACCCTTGCCGCGGGGGAGAGTCAGTAATGAAGTTCGCGGGTGACGCTTGAGGTGATCGTCGGTGACTTGTCATGGTTCGGGGGAGAACCGATCGGTAGTCGGCCAACTGCAAGTTCCTTTCTTATTGGGCATTCACGATACTTTTGATCATTTGAGACGCATCAGGGGGAATGCATGCGTGTCCTGCTCGTTGAGGACGACGAGGAGTGCCGAGCCGAGTTATCGGACCGGCTGTTCGAGCAGGGGATGGAAACCGTCGCCGTCGGCCGTGGGTTAGCGGCGCTCGACCTCTGTGCCGGGGTGGACGTAGTGCTGCTCGATCTCCTGCTGCCGGATATCGACGGCTTCGCGGTCTGCCAGATGATCCGGACGCATCACACCGTGCCGATCATCATCGTCAGTGGCCGGAACGACGAGTTGGACCAGGTGCTTGCCCTGCGGATGGGTGCGGACGACTTCGTGGTGAAGCCGTTCCGGGTCCGCGAGCTGACCGCGCGCATCCAGGCGGTCACCCGGCGCGCCAGGGAAGCCTCGTCGGGCGGGGATTCGGACTCGGACTCCGTGAAGCAGCTCGGCGAGGTCAGCCTCGATCTGCGGCTCCGGCGGGTGCTGGTGGGCGGCAGGGAGATCTCGCTGACCCGTAAGGAGTTCGACCTGCTCGCATTCCTGGCCTACGACCCTGGGCGCACCTTCACCCGCGAGCAGATCATGCGGGAGGTGTGGGGTCACGACAGCGCGGGCGACACCAGAACGCTCGGGGTGCACATGGCCGGACTGCGCCGGAAGTTGGGTGTGGAAGGTCTTATCGAGACCGTGCGCGGCGTGGGATTCCGCTTGACCGGCTGATCAACCAATCGGACGGACATGAACTCGGCCGGGCAGGCGGCAGCGCCTTCCGGCTGGTGGCGATCGGCGCGGCCCGTGGTCAGGCGGGTCGGAAGACAGGGTGACGTGGCGTGATGAGCGAGGACGTAGGTCCGGCGGACGAGCCGGCCGGTGTGGCGACGAGGGCGCGGAGGCCGGGTGCGGTCGTCGGGCACGGGGCCGCGGCGGGGGACGGCCGCGCGGGACGGCAACACGGGGGCGAGGGCAAGGACGGGTCGGGCGGCAGCGACGCGCGCCGTGCGCTCGGGCATGCCGGGTGTGCCGTCCCCGTGGTCCCTGCCACCATCTCCTGGTCGCACGCCGCCGTGGCGGTGCCCGTCGGCCAGGGAGGCTGACATGGCGTCGCGCGTCTTCCTCAGCCAGTTGGCGCTGGCGCTGCTGACGCTGTCTGCCGTCGTACTGTCTGCGGGGCTGCTCGTCGGGCACTGGGGCGTGCTGGGCGCGATCGGGGTCTGTGCGCTGCCAGTCGTCGGCGCGCTGGCCGCGCCCCTGACGAAGTGGGCCCTCGGACCGGGCCGCGCGTTCGCCGAGGCGATACGGCAGCTGCAGCGCGGCGACATCGAACGGCTGGCCGTGTACCAGGTCCCGGCCGAGCTGCGCGACCTGCTCGAATCCGTGCACGACCTGGCCACAGCCCGGCAGCGCAACGCGTTCTTCCTGGCGGACGTGGCCCATCAGCTGCGGACCGAGCTCCAGTTGCTCCAGATCAGGCTGGAGGGGTTGGACGGGCATGTGGGCGAGCCCGGCAAGCGACTGTACGCCCGCACCATGGCGGACGCCGAGCGCCTGCACGGCACGCTGACGGAGCAGCTGGAGATCGCCAGGTTGATCGAGGCGAGCCCGCCCACGGAGGTCGACATGTGCGAGGTGGTGCTCGAACGGGTGGGCGCGTGGACCGATGTCGCCGAGCGGCACGTCATGCGGATCAGGACGCTGCTCGAGGGCGAGCCGGTCATCCTGAGCCGGCACGGCATGCTGGAACAGGTGCTGGACATCCTGCTGGACAACGCCGTCCGGCACTCGCCCGCTGGTGGCACCATCACCGTCCTGGTGGAGGTCGGCCGTTGCGAGACAACCCTGCGCGTGATCGACGAGGGACTCGGCATGACGGCCGAGGAACGGGGATGTGCCACCCTGCGCGGATGGCGTGGTGACCACGCGCGGGGCGACGGGCGCGGGGTCGGCCTGTCGATCGTCGCCATGCTGGTCGGCTCGAACGGCGGCCGCCTCGCCCTGGAGGAGGCTCCTGGCGGCCGGGGCGTGGACGCCCGCTGTTCGTTCCCTCTCATCAACGCGGATGTCGGAGCGCTCGACGGCCAGGAGGGCGTCCCGAGAGCGGGTCGCTGAACGGCCGTCGCGGGGGCTCGTGCACCGGGTCAGCCGGCTTTGGCCGCGCGTTCGGCGAAGGTGCGTTCCACGTCGGCGGCGTCGTAGTAGGTGCGACGCGCCCGGACGCGGCGGTTCCAGGCGTGTTCAGCGGCCAGCCGGTAGACGCTGCCGGTCGGTAGCTTCCACAGGAGGGACACCTCGCTCGCGCTCAGCCATCCGGCGGACCGGGCCGCGGCGGGAGTCTCCGCGGCGGCGGAAGGGGCGGCGGAAGGGGCGGCGGAAGGGGCGGCGGTCCCAGCAGACGTCACGGGACGGTCCAACCGCCGGCTCAGCCGCAGCCAGTCACCGGCGCCCCACCGGTGTTCCGCCTCCGCCAGGCAGACGATCTCAGCGGGTGAGTCATCCACGCGGACCAGCGCGACCAGCTCGCCGGGACAGCCGTCCTCCACGCACCGGCCGACCCGGACGCGGCGGCGCCCGTCCGGGCGGGCCACTCGGCGGGCGGTGCCGACCAGCCGTGCGATCTCCTGCACGAACTCGGTGACCGCCTCATGGCCGCACAGCCAGCCGATGTGACGGCTCAGGAAGGTGCTCATCCCGGCCACCGTCCGTTGCGGCCGGGCTATGCCCCGCTCCTCGGCCACCAGACCGCTCCAGGAGCCGAGCACCGAACGGACGGCGCCCCGGGCATCGGCGGCGGCGGTGTTGAACGGAAGTCCGGGCATGGGCCCGCCCGAGGTGCGTCCGACAGCGGCGCGCTGCTCGGAGCCGCCGAGGAGCCGGCCGCATTCGTCGTACAACGCGGGAAGCCCGGCGAGGTCACCGACGAGTTTGCGGGTGCAGCCACGGCAGAGCCGCGCGTACTCGGGGATTTCGCGGCTGCATCGCGGTACTTGGCAGATGGAATGTCCCATGCGGCTCAGGCTAGAGAGAGGCCGCCACCGCGACAAGGCGGTTGTACAAGAACTGCGTTAACTCTGGCTCAGAGCTTCTTGACGTTCCTTGACGTTTCTTGGCGTGATTTCACCAAGTCTGGTTAAGGTTCCCAAAGTCCTTCTTCGTGAAAACTTATAGCGGGCCTGACTTGTTATTCCGGTCGGCGCCGAAGAGTATATGAGCTAACGTCCCAACAACTGTCTCTGAAAGACGCCGATTCCAGTGGGGGAGAGCGGAGTGGCAGCGACAGGGCAGATGAGTGCGGAGCCGCGCGACGGTCTCGCCGTACTGCGCGAACTCAAAGAGACCAGTCGGCAGGGACAGGACCCCGCCGCGACCCGGCGGCAATACGACAAAGGCGAGCTGACGGCGTACGAGCGCATCGAACTGCTGCTGGACGAGGGGTCGTTCAACGAGGTCGAACCGCTGCGGCGGCACCAGGCGTCCGGCTTCGGCATGGAACGGAAGCGTCCGTACTCCGACGGTGTGGTCACCGGCTGGGGAACGGTGTTCGGCCGGAAGGTGTTCGTCTACGCCCACGACTTCCGGATCTTCGGAGGCGCGCTCGGCGAGGCGCATGCGCAGAAGATCCACAAGCTGATGGACCTGGCAGGGACGGTGGGAGCTCCGCTGGTCAGCCTGAACGACGGCGCCGGAGCGCGCATCCAGGAAGGTGTGACGGCGCTCGCCGGCTACGGCGGCATCTTCCGTCGCAACGCCCGGCTGTCCGGCGTGGTGCCGCAGATCAGCGTGATGCTCGGCCCGTGCGCCGGCGGCGCGGCCTACTCGCCCGCCCTCACCGACTTCGTCTTCATGGTCCGCGGGACCGCGCAGATGTTCCTCACCGGCCCGGACGTGGTCGAGGCCGTGACCGGGGAGCGGATCTCGCAGAACGGGCTCGGCGGAGCGGACCTGCACGCGGGCCTGTCGGGCGTCGCCCACTCCGCCTACGACGACGAGAAGAGCTGCCTGGAGGACGTCCGCTACCTCCTGACCATGCTGCCGGCCAACAATCGCGAACTGCCGCCGGCCCACCGCTCCGAAGACCCGGCCGACCGCCGCGGCGACGCGCTGCTCGACGTGGTCCCGGCCGATCCGAGCCATGCGTACGACGTCCGCGACGTGCTTGCGGAGATCGTCGACCACGGGGAGTACTTCGAGATCCACTCGGCCTGGGCGGCGAACCTGGTGTGCGCGCTGGCCCGGCTCGACGGGCACGTGGTGGGCGTGGTCGCCAACCAGCCGTCGCATCTGGCGGGTGTGCTGGACATCCACGCGAGCGCGAAGGGCGCCAGGTTCGTCCAGTTCTGTGACGCGTTCAATATTCCGCTGGTCAGCCTGGTCGATGTGCCGGGCTTCCTGCCCGGGGTCGACCAGGAGCACGGCGGGATCATCCGGCACGGAGCGAAGCTGCTGTACGCGTACTGCAACGCCACCGTGCCGCGGGTGCAGATGATCCTCCGCAAGGCCTACGGCGGTGCCTACATCGTCATGGACTCGCGCTCGATCGGTGCGGACCTGTCCTTCGCCTGGCCCGGCAACGAGATCGCCGTGATGGGCGCGGACGGCGCGGCCAACGTCATCTTCCGGCGGGAGATCGCCGCCGCCGATGACCCCGAAGCGGTACGCCGACAGAAAATCAAGGAATACCGCAGCGAGTTGATGCACCCTTACTACGCCGCGGAGCGCGGCCTGGTCGATGACGTGATCGACCCACGGGTCACCCGTCCCGTTCTGATCGACGCTCTGGCCATGCTGCGGGGAAAGCACGCCGACCTGCCGCAACGCAAGCACGGAAACGCGCCGCAGTGACCGTGGTGCGCTCTGTGTGACGCAGTTCCGGAGCGCATTTCTCCTTACCGCGGTCTTCCAGTCATCGGCACACAGTCATCGGCACACAGTCACCGGCGCACAGTTACAGGAAATCAGCTATCGGAACGCAGTGTGCGAACGCACACCGGGGAGTGGTTTGCATGGACGCTGCAGTGATCGTAGTCGGGGCCGGACCTGTAGGCCTCATGCTGGCCGGGGAGTTACGGCTTGCAGGTGTCGAGGTCATCGTCCTGGAGCGGCTCGCCGAACCGACGGGCGAGTCACGCGGGCTCGGCTTCACCGCACGGGCGATGGAGGTCTTCGCGCAGCGCGGACTGATGGAGCGGTTCGGCGAGGTCGAGACCAGCCCACGCGGCCACTTCGGTGGAGTCCCGCTCGATTACACAGTGATCGAGGGAGGCCACTTTGGTGCCCGTGGCATCCCCCAGTACCGCACCGAGTCGATCCTGTTCGAGTGGGCCGTCGAACAGGGCGCCGACATCCGCCGTGGCCACGAGGTGACCGGCCTGGCGGTGTCCGAGGACGTCGTCGGCGTCGACGTCCAGGGGCCCGACGGCGCCCAGCGGCTCCGCGCCTCGTACGTGGTGGCCTGCGACGGCGGACACAGCACGGTGCGTCGGCTGGCGGGCTTCGAGTTCCCCGGCACCGACGCGACCCGGGAGATGCTCCTGGCCGATGTCGTCGGCTGCGGGCTGCGAGCACGGCCGATCGGGGAGAAGCTGCCCAGGGGCATGGTCATGTCCGCCCCCGTGGGCGACGGGGTGGACCGGATCATCGTCTGCGAGCAGGGGGCGCCGCCCCGCCGACGCACCGAACCGCCCGCCTTCGCCGAGGTGGCGGCCGCGTGGCAGCGCATCACCGGGGAGAACATCGAGCACGGCCGGGCGCGGTGGGTGGGCTCGTTCGGCGACGCCACCCGGCAGGTCACACGGTACCGGCAGGGCCGGGTACTGATCGCCGGAGACGCCGCCCACACCCATCTGCCGGCCGGCGGCCAAGGCCTCAGCTTCGGCGTACAGGACGCGGTGAACCTGGGCTGGAAGCTGGCCGCCGAGGTGCGGGGCTGGGCTCCGCCCGGCCTGTTGGACACCTACCACGACGAGCGGTACCCGGCCGGCGTCGGCCTGCTGCGCAACACCCGCGCGCAGGGGCTGCTGTATCTGAGCGGCAGCGAGATGGAGCCGCTCCGGGAGGTCGTGGCCGAACTGATGGACTACGAGCAGGTGGCACGGCACCTCACCGGCATGGTCAGCGGCCTGGACATCACCTACGACGTGGGGCCCGGCAGCCATCCGATGCTGGGCCGGCGCCTGCCCGACCGCCAACTGATCGTCGGCGACCGGAAGGTCGGCACGTTCGAATTGCTGCGACGCGGGCACGGCGTACTGCTCGACTTCGCCGACGGCGCGAAGGTCCGCGCCGAGGCCGCAGGTTGGGACGGCCGGGTCGACACCGTCGTCGCCACGCAGCCCGACGCCGCGCCGGGTGACCCGCTCACCGACGTCGAGGCGCTGCTGGTGCGGCCCGACGGCCACATCGCCTGGTGCGCCCCGGACGACGGGGCCGGACCGGGGGAAGCGCTGCGTCGGTGGTTCGGAGCGCCGCGCGACGCGGTGGCCGGGTGAGACTCCGCATTCCAGGAAGGGAAGCCCATCGTGACGTTGATCAGCTCTGAGGTACCCCGGACCGACATCGACCTGTGGGACGAGGCGGTGGTCCTCTCTCCGTACGAGGCCTACAAGGAACTCCGCGATCTCGGGTCGGCGGCGTGGCTGGAGAGATACGGCGTGTTCGCGGTGTCGCGGTACCAGGAGGTGTACGAGAGCTTGCACGACCACGAGACCTTCGTCTCCGGGTCCGGTGTCGCGCTCAACGAGCAGCTGAACCAGAAGATGAAGGGCAGTGCCCTGGTCAGCGACCCGCCGTACCACGACCATGTGCGGGGCGTCATGGCGGCACCGCTCACGCCCAAGGCGCTGCGCGGGCACCGGGAGAAGTTCCAGCAGCTCGCCGACGACCTCGTCGACCGCCTCCTGCAACGTGGTTCCTTCGATGCCGTCGTCGACTTCGCCCAGCTCTTCCCGCTGTCGGTCGTCCCCGACCTCCTTGGCTGGCCGACCGAGGGACGGGAACACTTCCTGGGCTGGGCCTCGGCCGGGTTCAACACCTTGGGCCCCATGAACGACCGCGCCAAGGCCGACATCCCCACGCTGGCCGGGATGTGGGGCTGGATGTCCGAGATCGTCCAGCCCGGCAGGCTGCGCCCGGGCAGTTGGGGAGCGGACCTCGTGGCGGCCGCGCAGGCGGGCACGGTCAGCAAGCAGCTGCTTCCCGCGCTGGTCGGGGACTACCTGGTTCCTTCGCTGGACACCACCGTCTCGGCGCTGTCCAGCGCGATGCTGCTGCTGGGCCGGAACCCCGAGCAGTGGCGGGCCATCCGTGACGACCACTCGCTGATCCCCAACGCGCTCAACGAAGTCATCCGCTACGAGACGCCGATCCGCGGCCTGTCCCGGGTGGTGACGCGTGACTACGACATGGGTGGCGTCCTGCTGCCCGCCGACTCGCGGGTGCTGATGCTCTACGGCTCGGCCAACCGGGACGAGCGGTACTGGGACTCGCCCGACACGTTCGACATCACCCGTCCCGACGCCGGCACCCACGTCGGGTTCGGCCACGGGATTCACGGCTGCCTGGGGCAGGGCCTGGCCCGCCTTGAGGGCCATGCGCTGCTCACCGCGCTGGCCGACAAGGTCGAGTCGATCGAGGTCGGTGAGCCCTCCTACCGGGTGCACAACACCATCCGGGCGATCTCCGCCCTGCCCACCACCTTGAAGCCCGCCTGACGACCGCCGCCCGATCAGCCCCGACCAGCCCCGATCCGACGCGCAAGGAGACAACACAGTGGAGATAGCCGTCGACCGTGCCCGCTGCGAGGGACACGGGTTGTGTGAGGACGCCGCCTCCGACCTGTTCCGCCTCAACGACGAGGGTGACCTCGAGGTGCTGTTCGACGGGCCGGTGCCGCCGGGGCAGGAGGCCCGGGCGGCCGGAGCGGTCCGCATCTGCCCGGTCGGCGCCCTCAAGACCAGCTGAACCGGGGGACGCCGATGATGTTTGACGACCTGTTCGTGGCGGGGTGCGCGGCATGGCTGCCGCACGCCGTGAGCGTGGAACAGGCCCTGGCCGACGGACTCTGCACCCCCGCGATGGCGGCCGCCGTCGACATGACGTCGGTGACCGTCGCGGGGGAGGAGTCGGGTCCTCAGATGGCCGCCGAGGCCGCACGCACGGCGTTGGACCGCGCCGCGCACGGTCCCGCCGAGATCGACCTGCTCCTGCACGCGTGCTTCTACCACCAGGGGCACGACCTCTGGGCCCCCGCGTCCTACGTACACCGGAGGGCGGTCGGCAACGACTGCCCCGCCATGCACATCCACCAGGTGTCCAATGGAGGGATGGGCGCGATCGAACTCGCCGCCCCTTACCTGCTGGCCGGGGAGGGACGTACCGCCGCGCTGCTGACCACGGGCGATCGGTTCGGCCGCCCCGGGTTCGACCGCTGGAACAGCGACCCCGGAACCGTCTACGCCGACGGCGGGACCGCGCTGGTGCTCTCGCGCCGTGCGGGATTCGCCAGGCTGCGCAGCGTGGTGACGGTCTCGCGGTCGGACCTGGAAGGGATGCACCGTGGTGACGACGCCTTCGGTCCTGCGCCGTTCAGCACGCGCCCGGTCATCGACATGGAGACGCAGAAACGGGCCTTCCTGTCGTCCGTCGGCAAGTCCTTCACGGTGTCGCGCGTGACGGCGGGGCAGCGGCAGGCGCTCAAGCAGGCCCTGGCCGACGCCGAGATCGAGTTGGCCGACATCGACTGGTTCGTGCTGCCGCACATGGGACGCAGACGGCTGAACGCCAGCTACTTCAGGCCGCTCGGCGCCGATCCGGAGCGCACCACATGGCCGTGGAGCCGCACCGTCGGCCACCTGGGCGCGGGCGACCAGTTCGCCGGCCTTGACCACCTGGTCACCTCCGGCAAGGCGGGGCCGGGCAGCCGCTGCCTGTTGCTCGGGGTGGGCGCGGGGTTCAGCTGGTCGTGCGCGGTCGTCGAGGTGCTCGAACGCCCGCACTGGGCCACGGATGTCAGGCCCCGATAGAGAGGAAGGTCCCGTGGGCGAACGTCAGCTCGTTCTGCTGTTGCCCGGGCAGGGAGCGCAGTACCAGGGCATGGCCGTCCCGCTGTACGAGCGGGAGCCGGTCTTCACCGCGGTGATGGACGAGTTCTTCGCCCACATGGGGGGCGAGGGGCGGACTCTGCGCGACGACTGGCTGGCCGAGGTGCCGAAGGTCCCGATCGACGACGGTCCGCGGGCGCAACCGCTGCTGTTCGCCGTCGGCTACGCGATCGGTCGGGTCCTGGAGAGCCGGGGCATCCGGCCCGCGCTGCTGCTCGGGCACAGCGTGGGCGAACTCGCCGCGGCGGCGCTCGCCGGGGTCTACGACCTCGCCGCCGCCGCCCGCATCATGCGCGCCCGCTCCGAGGTCCTGGACGACGCCCCACCCGGCGGGCTGCTGGCGGTGGCGGCGGCGCCGGATGCCCTCACACCGCTGCTCGACCCCTCCTGGACCGAGCGGGGCCTTGCCGTCGGCGCCGTCAACGCCCCCGCACAGACGATCCTGGCGGGAGCGGAGCGAGAACTCGCCCTGGCCGAGCGGTTCCTGAGGGACTCGGGGCTCACCTGTCGGCGGGTGAAGGCCCTGCAGCCGTTCCACTCGCCGGTCCTCGACCCTGCCGCTGCCGTGTTCGCGAAGGCGATCGGGGCCGAGAACCTGAGCGCGCCGCGCATCCCCGTGATGTCGGCGCGGACCGCTTCGACGGTCGAGCCGGGCGACGCGCTGGATCCCGCCTTCTGGGCGGGGCTGATGTCGGGCCCGGTCCTGTTCTGGTCGGCGCTGATGGCGCTGCCCGCCGACGGCACGTTCCTGTTCGCGGACGCCGGACCCAGGAGTCTGTCCGTCGTCGCCCGTCACCACCCCTCGGTGCGCGAGGGCCGGAGCGAGGTGTGCGCGCTGCTGCCGGCGCGGAACCGGGACGTCTGGTCGGTCTGGCAGGCCGGCCTGGAGCGGCTCGCGGAGGACGCCGGGCCCCGGGAACGGTCGCGCGGATGAAGGAGCCGCGCTCCCGGCCCGCCGCTCCGCAAACCCCTGATGGACCCCCCTGATGGGCCCTCTGATGGGCCCCTGATGGATCACGTACACATAAGCGAGGACGCCATGTACAGCACGTTGATCGTCGCGCGGATGAAGCCCGAGTCGGCCGATGACGTCGTCCGTCTCTTCGCCGATTTCGACGCCAGTGAGATGCCGCACCTGATGGGCACGCGCCGGCGGGAGCTGTTCAGCTACCAGGGCCTGTACTTCCACCTCCAGGGCTTCGACTCCGAGGAGGGCCACAAGGCCATCGGCGAGGCCCGTTCGCACCCGCTCTTCCAGGGGATCAGCTCCGACCTGCGCCCCTTCATCGACCCCTACGACCCCCAGACCTGGCGGTCCCCCGACGACGCCCTGGCGACCCGGTTCTACCACTGGACCGCGGCCACCTGAACGCGCGCTGTCGGCTCTCGCAGATCTCACTGGACGGAGGTGCAGGCCCATGGCGCGTCGAGTAGGAGTCACGGGCATCGGTGTACTGGCGCCGGGCGGCGTCGGAGTGAAGAACTTCTGGAACATGCTGGTCGACGGCCGTACCGCGACGAGGCCGTTGACCTTTTTCGATCCCACACCGTTTCGTTCGCAGGTGGCCGCCGAGATCGACTTCGGGCCCGAGGCGCACCGCCTGGGCCCGCAGGAGATACGGCGGATGGACCGGGCCGCGCAGCTGGCCGTGGTCGCCACCGACGAGGCGGTCGCCGACAGCGGCCTCGAGTTCGCCGAGCTCGACCCGGCCCGGATCGGGGTCGCGGTCGGCAGCGCGGTCGGCGCGACCATGAGCCTGGAGGCGGAGTACCGGGTGACCAGCGACGGCGGTCGCCTGGAGGTGGTGGACCACGCCTACGCGGTGCCCCACCTGTACGACCATTTCGTGCCCAGTTCGTTCGCCACCGAGGTGGCGTGGCGGGCGGGCGCCGAGGGCCCGGCGACCGTGGTGTCGGCCGGGTGCACGTCAGGCCTGGACTCGGTGGGTTACGCTTGCGAGTTGATCCGTGAGGGAACGGTCGACATCATGCTCGCCGGCGCGACCGACGCACCGATCTCCCCCATCACGGTCGCCTGCTTCGACGCGATCAAGGCGACCACCCCGCGCAACGACGACCCCGAGCACGCCTCCCGGCCCTTCGACGCCACCCGCAACGGGTTCGTGCTCGCCGAGGGCGCCGCGATGCTGGTCCTGGAGGAGATGGAGACGGCGCGGCGCCGGGGCGCACACATCCACGCGGAGATCGCCGGCTACGCCACCCGGTCGAACGCCCACCACATGACAGGACTGCGCCCCGACGGCCGGGAGATGGCCGAGGCCATCCGGACGGCCATGGCCGAGGCCCGGATGACCGCCGAGGAGATCCACTACATCAACGCGCATGGATCCGGTACCAAGCAGAACGACCGGCACGAGACCGCCGCCTTCAAGCGGAGCCTCGGGGACCACGCGTACCGCACCCCGGTGAGCTCCATCAAGTCGATGGTGGGTCACTCGCTGGGGGCGATCGGCACCATCGAGATCGCGGCGTCCGTGCTGGCGATCGAGAACGACGTGGTGCCGCCGACCGCGAACCTGCACGAGCCCGACCCCGAGTGCGACCTCGACTACGTGCCGCTGACCGCACGGGAGAACCGCACCGACGCGGTGCTGACGGTCGGCAGTGGCTTCGGTGGGTTCCAGAGTGCGATGGTGCTGCGGAGGGCCGCGTGAGCGCGCCCGTCGTGGTGACCGGGATGGCCGTCGCCGCGCCCAACGGCCTGGGGACGGCCCCCTTCTGGGACGCCACGCGCACCGGGCGCGGTGGCATCGGACGCCTCACCCGGTTCGATCCCGCGTCGTATCCGGCGCGGCTGGCGGGCGAGATCAAGGGCTTCGACGCCGCCGCGTACCTGTCCGGCCGGATGCTGCCGCAGACCGACCACATGACCCGGCTCTCCCTGGTGGCGGGCGACTGGGCGCTGGCCGACGCGGACGTCCGTCCCGCCGAGTGGCCGGAGTTCGACATGGGCGTCATCACGGCGAGTTCGGCCGGCGGATACGAGTTCGGCGAGCGTGAGCTGCGCAACATGTGGAGCAAGGGCGGACAGTACGTCAGCGCCTACCAGTCCTTCGCGTGGTTCTACGCGGTCAACAGCGGCCAGCTGTCGATCCGCAACGGCATGCGCGGGCCCAGCGGGGTGCTGGTGAGTGAACAGGCGGGCGGCCTGGACGCGTTGGCGCAGGCGCGCCGGCAGATCCGCAAGGGCACCCGGCTCATGGTCTCCGGCAGCGTCGACTCCTCGATCTGCTCGTGGGGCTGGGTCGCTCACCTGGCCAGCGGCCGGCTCAGCACCAGCGACGACCCCGACCGGGCCTACCTGCCGTTCGACGCCGGTGCCACCGGACATGTGCCGGGCGAGGGCGGGGCGATGCTCATCCTGGAGGACGCCGCGTCGGCCCAGGACCGCGGCGCCCGCGTGTACGGCGAGATCGCCGGGCACGGGGCGTCCCTCGACCCGCGCCCCGGCGCGGGACGGCCGCCCGCATTGCGCCGGGCGATCGAACTGGCGCTGGCGGACGCGGGCGTCGACGCCGCGGACATCGATGTGGTGTTCGCCGACGCCGCGGCCGTGCCGGAGCTCGACCGGGTCGAGGCCGAGGCGATCACCGCGGTCTTCGGGCAGCGGAACGTCGCCGTGACCGCACCCAAGACGATGACCGGGCGGCTCAGTTCCGGTGGGGGAGCGCTGGACGTGGCCACCGCCCTGCTGGCGATCCGCGACGCGCTGATCCCGCCGACCATCAACGTGTCACCGGCCGAGGACTACGGCCTCGACCTGGTCGTCGGAGAACCCCGGCCCGGACCGGTGAGCACGGCGTTGGTCGTCGCACGCGGCCACGGCGGCTTCAACTCGGCCGTCGTCGTCCGTGCCGCCCAGTGAAACACCACTACCCGAAGGGAAGAGGCCACATGGCTGAAGTCACCATCGACGACCTGAAGCGCATCCTGCGCGAAGCCGCCGGAGCCGACGAGGAGCTCGGCCGGGACGGCAACGTCCTGGACACCACCTTCGACGAGCTCGGGTACGACTCGCTCGCCCTGCTGGAGACCAGCAGCCGGATCCAGCGCGAGTTCGACGTGGAGATCGACGACGAGACCCTCGCCGACGTGGAGACCCCGCGTGACCTGCTCGGCGTCATCAACGGGCGGCTGACCGCCGGATCGGTCTGACCCAGGGCGAAGACACCGCCCGGTGCCGCCGTCGTACCCCTTCGTACGGCGGCGGCGCTGTCATTCGCCGAGTTCACAGGAGGAGAAGACATGACAGCGGAACACAAGCGCGTGGCCCTGGTGACCGGCGCGACGAGCGGGATCGGTCTGGCCGCCGCGCAGACCCTCGGCCTCCAGGGACACAGGGTCTTCATCTGCGCGCGCAAGCCCGATGCCGTCGAGGAGACGGTCCGGCGCCTTGGGAAGGACATCGAGATCGACGGTGGCCCCTGCGATGTCACCGACCTCGAGCAGATCCGTGCGTTCGTGGCCGCCGCGGTCGACCGCTTCGGGCCGGTGGACGTGCTGGTGAACAACGCCGGACGCGGCGGTGGCGGGGCGACCGCCGAGCTCCCCGACGAGCTGTGGTTCGACGTGATCGACACCAATCTCAACAGCGTGTTCCTGATGACGCGCGAGGTGCTGACCGCCGGCGGCATGCGCGACAGGAAGCGGGGACGGATCATCAACATCGCCTCGACCGCGGGCAAGCAGGGAGTGGTGCTGGGCGCCGCGTACTCGGCGTCCAAGCACGGCGTGGTGGGTTTCACCAAGGCGCTGGGCAATGAGCTGGCCCCCACCGGCATCACGGTGAACGCGGTCTGCCCCGGCTATGTGGAGACCCCCACGGCGCAGGGCGTCCGCACCCGCTACGCCGCCTTCTACGACACCACGGAGGAGGCGATCCTGCAGCGCTTCGTGTCGAAGATCCCGCTGGGCCGCTACTCGACTCCCGAGGAGGTCGCCGGGCTTGTCGGCTACCTGGCTTCCGACATCGCGGCGTCCATCACGTCGCAGGCGATCAACGTCTGCGGCGGGCTCGGCAACTTCTGATCCGCCTCGGGCGGCGAAACCCACGGAGGTGCAGGATGTCTCACACAGGTGTGCGCGAGGTCGAGCACGAGGTGACGGTCGACGCTTCGGCTGCCGACGTGTACCGCATGATCGCGGAAGTGGAGAACTGGCCGCGCGTGTTCCCGCCCACGATCCACGTGGACATCGTGGAACGTGCGGGCGCCCATGAGCGGATCCGGATCTGGGCCACGGCCAACGACCAGGTCAAGAGCTGGGCCTCGCGCCGTGTGCTGGACCCGGCCGCGCAGCGGATCGACTTCCGGCAGGAGGTCTCCGCCCCGCCCGTGGCGGCCATGGGCGGGGCATGGATCATCGAGTCGCTGGAGGAGGGCCGGTCGAGAGTCCGGCTTCGGCACGACTACCGAGCGGTGGACGACGATCCCGAGGGGCTGGCCTGGATCGACCGGGCGGTGGACCGCAACAGCCGCGCCGAACTGGCCGCGCTGAAGACCAACCTGGAGTCCGCGCTGGCGACCGGGGAGGACCTGCTGGTGTCGTTCGAGGACACGGTGCGGATCAAGGGCCGCGGCAAGGACGTCTACGCCTTCCTCGACGAGGCCCAGCTGTGGGAGGAGCGGCTGCCGCACGTGGCGCGGGTGCTCCTGGAGGAGGAAACGCCGGGGCTCCAGGTCCTGGAGATGGACACCAGGACCAAGGACGGGTCCCTGCACACCACCAAGTCGATCCGCGTGTGCTTCCCGCACCACCGCATCGTCTACAAGCAGATCTCCCTGCCGGCACTGATGTCCTTGCACACCGGGTTCTGGCGGATCGAGGAGGACGACGACGGCGTCGCCGCCACCTCCCAGCACACCGTCGTGATCGACCCGGCCGGCATCGCCGCGGTCCTCGGCCCCGGGGCGAGCGTGGCCGACGCCAAGGCGTTCGTGCGGAACGCGCTGGGCAACAACAGCCTGGCGACCCTCGGGCATGCCACGGACTACGCCGAGGCACGGGCGTAATCCCCATGGACACACAGGTGATCGTCGTCGGTGCCGGCCCGGTGGGACTGCTGCTGGCCGGCGAGTTACGGCTCGGCGGCGCGGACGTGACGGTGGTGGAGCGGCTCGCCCGGCCCACCACCGAGTCGCGGGCGTCGACCCTGCACGCCCGCACCATGGAGGTCCTCGACCAGCGGGGGCTGCTCGAGCGTCTTGGCGCACGGCCGCGGGAGCCGAAGGGACACTTCGGCGGCATCCCGCTGGACTTCTCCGCGCTGCCCAGTCCGTACGCCGGTCTGTGGAAGGTGCCGCAGACCCGGCTCGAACCCCTGCTTGAGGAGTGGGTCCGCGATCTCGGCGCCGTGGTGCTCCGTGGCTGCGAGCTGACGGGCATGACTGCCGTCGGGGACGCCGTCGAGGCGGAACTGGCCGCTGAGCAGGGCTCGTCGCGCATCCGGTCCGCCTTCCTGGTGGGCTGCGACGGAGAGCGCAGCACGGTGCGCCGACTGGCCCGCTTCGACTTTCCGGGCCGGCCGGCGGGCCGGGAGATGCTGCGCTGCGATGTGGCCGGCGTCGACATCCCCGACCGTCGCTTCGAGCGGCTGCCCGGCGGTCTTGCGGTCGCGGGCCGCCTGCCGGGCGGAGTGACCCGGGTGATGGTGCACCGGTTCGGCGCCCGGCCGGCCCGGCGTGTCGGGGAGCCCGAGTTCGCGGAGGTGGTCAAGGAGTGGGCCACGGTCACCGGTGAGGACATCGGCGCCGGCACACCGCTGTGGGTCAACGCCTTCGACGACACCGCCCGGCAGGCCGCCCGCTACCGGCAGGGCCGGATCCTGCTGGCGGGCGACGCCGCACATGTGCAGATGCCGGTGGGCGGCCAGGCGTTGAACCTGGGCCTTCAGGACGTGGTGAACCTCGGGTGGAAGCTGGCTGCCGAGCTGCGGGGCGACGCGGCCGACGGGTTGCTGGACACGTATCACAGTGAGCGGCACGCCGTGGGCCGTCGCGTCCTGGCCAACATCGGAGCCCAGGCGCTGGTCCTGCTCGGGGCGCAGGAGGTGCGTCCCGTGCGTGAACTCCTCGCGGAACTCATGGAGCTGGACTCCGTGCGAGGGCATCTGGCCTCGATGGTCAGCGGCCTGGATGTCCGCTACGACACCGGGTCCGGCCAGGATCCGCTGCTCGGCCTGCGCATGCCGCCGACCGGGCTGCGTACCCGGGCGGGCCGCACCGACACCGCGCGCCTGCTCCACCCGGCGCACGGCGTGCTGCTCGACCTCGGCGCGGGCCGGTGGGCCAAGGCCGCGGACCGGTGGGCGGACCGGGTCGACGCGGTGGTGGCCGAACCGGTGGCGGCCACCACCGGCACACCGTCGGTTGACGCCGGGGCGGTGCTGTTGCGTCCGGACGGCCATGTCGTCTGGACCGATGCCGACGGGACGTCCGTCGAAGAGGCCCTGCGGCGCTGGTTCGGCGTGCCGCTGTCGAGATGAGGAGGAGCAGATGGCGGATCTGACGGGGCGTACCGCGCTGGTGACCGGATCCAGCCGAGGCATCGGCCGAGCCGTCGCCGAGCGGCTGGCGGGGGACGGCGCGCTGGTCGCCGTGCACTCCGGGACCGACACCGAGGGCGTGGCGGAGACCGTCGAAGCCATCGCGAACGCCGGTGGCCGGGCCTTCCCCGTACTGGCCGAACTGGGCGTGCCCAACGACGTGGACACCTTGTTCGCGGGCCTGGAGCGCGGGCTGAAGGAGCACGCCGGCGACGCCCGCCTCGACATCCTGGTGAACAACGCGGCGATCCTGAGCACCATGCCGCCGGAGATGGTCAGCCCGCAGGACTTCGACTGGCTCATGGCCGTCAACGCCAAGGCCCCGTTCTTCACCGTCCAGCGAGCGCTGCCGATGATGCCGAACGGCGGCCGCATCATCAACGTGTCCACCGGGCTCACCCGCTTCGCCAACCCGCAGGAAGTGGCCCACGCGATGAGCAAGGCCGCGCTGGAGATGATCACCCTGCACTTCGCCCGCCACCTGGGGACGCGCGCCATCACCGTCAACACCGTCGCGCCCGGTGTGGTGGATACCGGGGATCCCTTCCTGCAGGCCCCCGGACTCCGGGAGCTGCTGGCCCGTCTTTCGACCTTCGACCGGCTCGGTGAACCGGAGGACATATCGGATGTCGTGGGCTTCCTGGCTTCCGAGGAGGCCCGCTGGATCACCGGTGCGTGGATCGACGCCACCGGCGGCACCCTACTCGGCCAGAGCCTGTAGGCCCAGCGCATCACCGACGCACAGAGGAGGAAGTCGTGGCGCAGCGGCGACTGGTCGTGGTGGGGGCCTCGCTCGCAGGCCTGCGTGCGGTGGAGGCGGCACGCACGGCCGGGTTCGACGGGCGGATCGTGTTGGTGGGAGCCGAGGAACACCTGCCCTACGACCGCCCCCCGCTGTCGAAGACCTTTCTCGGCCGGGGCGGCGTGCGGCCGTTGCCGACCTTCAGGGAACGCCGCGACCTCGTCGACGGCCTGGGGGTCGAGCTGATGCTCGGAACCCCGGCAACCGGACTCGACACCGCGGGGCGCACCGTCACCGTGGGGGACGCCCCCCTCGGCTACGACGCTCTGGTGATCGCGACCGGCGCCCGGGCCCGTCGGCCGGGCGGTGTCGACCGCCTCGACGGCGTGCACTGCCTGCGTACGGCGGACGACGCCCGCGCGCTGCGTGCCTCGCTGGACGACGCGCGCAGCGGCGTGGCCGTGATCGGCGGTGGGTTCATCGGCTCGGAGGTGGCGTCGGCCGCACGTGCACGCGGGCTGCCGGTGACCGTCCTGGAAGCCCGGCCCGCACCGCTGATCCGGGCGCTCGGAGCGGAGATGGGCGCGCTGTGCGCGCGGCTGCATGCCCGCCACGGCACCACGGTCCGCTGCGGCGTGACGGTGACCGGCGTCGAGGGCGACGGCCGGGTGGAACGGGTGCTGCTGGCGGACGGCGGCGTCGTGCCGGCGGACGTGGTGGTCATCGGCGTCGGTGCCGATCCCGTCACCGGCTGGCTCGAGGGCTCCGGCCTGGAGCTGAGTGACGGTGTCGTCTGCGACGAGACCCTCGCCACGGACAGTCCCGGCGTCTACGCCGCGGGGGACGTCGCCCGCTGGCACAACCGGGCCCTGATGCGCCGTATGCGGTTGGAGCACTGGACCAGCGCGGCGGAGCAGGGCGCGGTGGCGGCGCGCAACGCCGTGGCCGTCGCGCCCCCGGAGACCTATGAGACGGTTCCGTACTTCTGGTCGGACTGGTACGGCACCCGCCTCCAGTTCGTCGGCCTGCCCGAGGCCGAGAAGACCGAGGTGTTCGGCGATCCTTCCGACGGCCGGTGCGTGGCGCTCTACCGGGACGAGGACCGCCTGGTCGGCGCCCTCGTGGTGAACCGGCGGGCGCTGACGATGAGGCTCCGCGCTCTGATCCGTCGCCGGGCGACCTGGCACGAAGCCGTCACGCTCGTCGCCGACTCGGCAGCTCCCGCGGCGAGTTCGGTGGTTGATCGATCACTGACGGGGTCCGGCCGCGCTGTCCCTCTTGACGATCACGACACATCACGAACGATGAGAAGGAAGTGACCATGCGGGTTCTCTTTTCCGTGGCACCGTTCACGGCCCATCTCTATCCCAGCGTTCCGCTGGCGTGGGCGCTGCAGAGCGCCGGGCACGAGGTAAGGCTGGCCGGCAACACGTCGATGGCGGAGCGGATCACGGCGGCCGGTCTGACCGCGGTCCGGTTGGGCGAGGCGGCCACGGCGCCGCCGTCCTTCCCCCAGGAGGAACGGGACCGCTTCACCGAGGCGCTCGGATTCGAGCCGGGATCCGACCACGGCCTGCTCTGGGAGTCGGTCGCGCCCTACGTGGCACTGAACGTGACGCGCTACCACCCGGACGCCGAGGGACGACAGGGACTCGCCGACAACCTGGTCGAGTTCGCCCGGGACTGGCGCCCGGACCTGGTGATCTGGGACCCGGCCAGCCCCATCGGGTCGGTCGCGGCACGTGAGTCCGGGGCCGCGTCCGCCCGGTTGATGTGGGGTCCCGACTACTTCGGCCTGGCCCAGTGGCGCCTGGCCGAACGCCTGTCGCGGGGCGACATACGGACGCACCCGCTGGCCGACCTGATGGCGCCGGTGTTCCGGCGGTTCGGCTACGACTTCTCCGAGGACATGCTCCTGGGCGACCTCACCGTGGATCCGATCCCCCGGCAGCTGCCCAGGCCGGAGGGACACCGCACCCTGCCGATGCGCTGGGTGCCGTACACCGGGTCGGCCCCGGTGCCGGACTGGCTGGTGCAGCCGCCGTCGCGGCCCCGGGTCTGTCTGTCGCTCGGCATCACCGCGCGGACGGTCTTCGCCGGCCGGGACGAGCGGATCGTGGCCGTGCTGGAGGCGGTGGCCGACATGGACGTCGAGGTGGTGGCCACGGTCAACGCCGACCAGCTGGGGGAGGACATGAAGGTCCCCGACAACGTGCGGATCCTGGACTACGTCCCGCTCACCCAGGTGATGCCGACCTGCTCGGCGATCATCCACCACGGCGGCTTCGGCACGCTCTTCGCCGCCGCCGCGTGCCAGGTGCCCCAGATGATCATCAAGGAGAACATCGGCAGCGCCCTGTGCAGCGCCCCCTACCTGGAGAGCAGGGGCGCGGGTGTGGCCCTTCCCGTCGAGGGGCTGACCGCGGCGCAGGTGGGCGGCGAGCTGTCCAGGATGCTGACCGAGCCGTCGTTCCGGCAGGGCGCCGCCGCTGTGTACGCCGACATGACCGCCGCTCCGGGCCCCGGTGAGATCGTGCCGATCCTGGAGCGGTTGGCCGGGCAGTACCGCACCCGGGACTGACCGGACATGGACGTGATCGAGACCCGAGTGCCCGGCGCGTTCGTGTTCACCCCGAAGCAGATCCGCGACGAGCGGGGCTCGTTCTTCGAGGCGCTCCGCTGCGACGAGGTCGAGGCGGTCACCGGGCGGCCGTTCCGGCCCGCACAGATCAACTACTCGGTGTCCCGCCGGAACACCCTGCGCGGCATCCACGGGGTGGCCGTACCGCCAGGGCAGGCCAAGTACGTCACGTGCGTGCGCGGGGCGCTCCGCGACATCGTCGTCGACCTGAGGGTGGGGTCGCCCGCCTTCGGGGAGCACCACGTGACCGAGATGGACGCCGAGTCCGGGCGGTGTGTGTTCGTGCCGGAGGGCGTCGGGCACGGATTTCTGACGCTCACCGACGACGCCTGCATCTGCTACGTGGTCTCCACGCGGTACGTGCCGGGCACCCAGATCGACATCAACCCCCTCGACCCCGACCTGGCGCTCCCCTGGGGGACCACCGAACCGCCGCTGATGTCGGAGAAGGACGCACGGGCGCAGGGGATGTGCGAGGCACTCGTCGCCGGGGTGCTCGCGTCATGGCGGGACGCCGCGCTGGAAAGCACCAGCGGGCACTGATGACGGAATGGGGGGCAGACATGGAGACGGAGCAGCTGCGGCAGCAGCTCTTGGAAATGGCCCGGAAGTACCACAGGGAGGCCCAGCAGGACACGGGCTTCGTCCCTGGGGTCACGGAGATCTGGCCGTCCGGCGCCGTGCTGGACGAGGACGACCGGGCAGCGCTGGTCGAGGCCGCGCTGGGCATGCGCATCGCGGCCGGGCCCAGCTCCCGCACGTTCGAGTCGCGGTTCGCCCGCAAACTGAGGCGGCGCAAGGCGCACCTCACCAACTCGGGCTCCTCGGCCAACCTGCTTGCGCTGTCCGCCCTGACCTCCCCCGCGCTGGAGGACCAGCGGCTGCGGCGCGGTGACGAGGTGATCACGGTGGCCGCGGGCTTCCCCACCACCGTGAACCCGATCCTGCAGAACGGTCTCGTGCCGGTCTTCGTGGACGTGGAGCTGGGTACCTACAACACCACGGCCGAACGGGTCGCGGAGGCCATCGGGCCGCGCACCCGGGCCATCATGATGGCCCACACGCTGGGCAACCCGTTCCCCGCCGGGCAGATCGCCGAACTCGCCGACGAGCACGAGCTGTTCTTCGTGGAGGACAACTGCGACGGGGTCGGCTCGCTCTGCGACGGGCGCCTCACCGGTACGTTCGGCGATCTGAGTACGGTCAGCTTCTATCCCGCACACCATCTCACCATGGGCGAGGGCGGCTGTGTCCTCACCTCGAACCTGGCGCTGGCCCGCATCGTGGAGTCGATGCGCGACTGGGGCCGGGACTGCTGGTGCGAGCCGGGCGAGAACAACAAGTGCCTCAAGCGGTTCTCGTACCGGATGGGCATGCTGCCGGAGGGTTACGACCACAAGTACGTCTTCTCCCACGTGGGGTACAACCTGAAGGCGACCGACCTCCAGGCCGCGCTGGGGCTGACCCAGCTCGCCAAGCTGGACGACTTCTGTGACGCGCGGCGGCGCAACTGGCGGCGGCTGCGCAACGGTCTGGACGGCACCCCCGGGCTGCTCCTGCCCGAGGCGGCCCCGGGCTGCGACCCCAGCTGGTTCGGGTTCGTCATCACCGTGGACCCGAAGGCCCGCTTCACCCGGGGCGAGCTGGTCGCGTTCCTGGAGGACCGCAGGATCGGCACCCGGCTGCTGTTCGCCGGGAACCTGACCAGGCACCCGGCCTACCTCGATCAGCCGCACCGGGTGGTCGGAGCACTCACCAACAGCGACATCGTCACCGACCACAGCTTCTGGGTCGGTGTCTATCCCGGGCTCACCGAAGAGATGCTCGATTTCGTGATCGCCTCGATTCAGGAGTTCGTGGCCGCCCGCGGCTGAGCGTGCCGCTCCCGCGACACCACTTCGACCACGACCCTCACCTGCTTAGGGAGTCCTCCCATGTCCCAGAACGCCCTGCTGCGCCCCCGCGCCGACGTCGAACTGCCCCGTAGGCTGGCCGAATCGCTCACCGTCACGCAGGGCGCGGGGATGCGCACCGAGGAGTTCTCCGGCTGGCTGGCCGAGCACCGGCGGGCGCACGCGTTCCGTGTGGACCGCATCCCCTTCGCCGAGCTGGACCGCTGGTCCTTCCACCGGGACACCGGCAACCTGGTGCACGACAGCGGCCGCTTCTTCACCGTCGAGGGGTTGCACGTCACCACCGAGGTCGGGCCGCGCCGGGAGTGGCACCAGCCGATCATCAAGCAGGCCGAGGTGGGCATCCTCGGCATCCTGGTCAAGGAGTTCGACGGGGTCCTGCACTGCCTCATGCAGGCCAAGATGGAGCCCGGCAACCCCAACCTGCTCCAGCTGTCGCCGACGGTGCAGGCCACCCGCAGCAACTACACCCGGGTCCACCGGGGCGCGCCGGTGCGGTACCTGAAGTACTTCGTGCAGCCGGGACGGGGGCGGGTCCTCGCCGATGTGCTGCAGTCCGAGCACGGCGCCTGGTTCCACCGCAAGAACAACCGGAACATGATCGTCGAGGTCGACGAGGACATCGAGCCGCACGGCGACTTCTGCTGGCTCACCCTCGGGCAGATCGGCGAGCTGCTGCACCTGGACAACGTGGTCAACATGGACGCCCGCACCGTGCTGGCCTGCGCCCCGGTCGGAGGCGTGGACCTCGAGCGGGCGAGCGACCCGTTCGTGGCCGCGCTGGCCCGGTCCCGGCAGGCCGGGGCGCTGAACTCCGACGTCGAGCTGCTGTCGTGGTTCACGCAGGAGCGCGCGCGGCAAGGCGTACGGGCGGAACGGGTGCCGCTGGCCGGGCTGCCCGGGTGGGTCAGGGGCGCGTACGCGATCGACCGACCCGACAACCGGTTCTTCCGGGTGGTGGCGCTGTCCGTGGAGGCCGGCAGCCGCGAGGTGAGCCGGTGGACCCAGCCGCTGATCGAGCCGCGGGGCCTGGGCGTCACGGCCTTCGTCACCCGGCGGATCGACGGGGTGTTGCATGTGCTGATGCGGGCCCGGGCGGAGGCGGGCTTCCTGGACGCGGTGGAGCTGGGACCCACCGTGCAGTGCGTGCCGGGCAACCATGACGACCTGCCGCCCGAGGACCGCCCCGACTTCCTCGACCTGGTGCTCTCCGCCGCCCCGGCGACCGTGAGGTACGAGGCGGTGCACTCCGAGGAGGGCGGCCGCTTCCTGAACGCCGTGAGCCGCTACCTGGTGGTGGAGCCCGCGGAGACTCAGGTTCCGCTAGAGCCGCCGCCCGGCTTCGTCTGGGTGACGGTGGGTCAGCTGACCTCTCTCGTTTGCCATAGCAATTACGTTAATGTGCAAGCCCGCAGTCTGCTCGCGTGTCTCAACGGCATGCTGGCGGGGGAGCGGTGACCGGGCGCGCGGCAGCGCCGGTGCGGATCGGCGTGCTCGGCTGCGCCGACATCGCGCTGCGCCGGATGATGCCGGCGATGGCCGCCAGGCCCGGCGTCGAGCTGGCGGCGATCGCCAGCCGGGACCCGGCCAGGGCGGCGGAGCAGGCCCGCCGGTACGGCTGCCGAGCGGCACGCGGCTACGCCGAGTTGCTGGACCGCGACGACGTGGACGCGGTGTATGTGCCGCTGCCGACGGGGCTGCACGCCGAGTGGGTGGCGGCGGCGCTGCGGGCGGGCAAGCACGTACTGGCGGAGAAGCCGCTTACCACGGACGTGGCGCTGACCGAGCGGCTGCTCGACGAGGCCGCCGCGCGCGGTCTGGTGCTGATGGAGAACGTGATGTTCGTGCACCATGCCCAACATCGCGAGGTGAGACGCCTGTTGGCCGCGGGTGTCATCGGCGAGCCGCGGTCCCTGTGTGCCACGTTCACCGTCCCCGCGCTCCCCGAGGGCGACATCCGCTACCGGCCCGAGCTGGGCGGCGGCGCCCTGTGGGACGTGGGTGTCTACCCGGTCCGGGCGGCCCTCCACCTGTTCGGGCCCGAACTGCGGGTGGCGGGCGCGGTATTGACGGCCGGCGCCGCCCGTCGGGTGGACACCTCGGGGGCCGCCCTGCTTGCGGCCCCGTCCGGGGCCACCGCGCAGCTCGCCTTCGGCCTCGAGCACGCCTACCTGTCGTCGTATCAGGTGCGGGGCAGTGAGGGCGACATCACCGTGGACCGGGCCTTCACTCCGCCCGCGGACCATGTCCCGGTGCTGAGGGTGGCACGCGGGTCGAGCGTGGAGGAACTCCGGCTCGCCGTCGACGACCAGGTCGCCAACGCCGTGGACGCTTTCGCGGCGGCGGTACGGGACGGCGCCTACCAGGACCCCGACTGTCTGCGGCAAGCGCAGTTGCTGAAGCGAATACGCGAGGTGTCCACGGGATCGCTCCCGGGGTAGCCGCCAGGCCTTGACCTCAACTTCGCTTGAGGTTCTACGGTTCCGTCGTCCAGCGTTCCGCAGACAACGCCAAGGAGACTCCCGTTGAGTACCGAAGTCGATTCGACGGCAGCGCCGCGAGCGACCCGCAAGGAGTGGCTGGGGCTGGCGGTTCTCGCGCTCCCCACCCTACTCATCGCCATGGACCTGACCGTCCTGCACTTGGCACTGCCCGCGCTCACCGCCGATCTGCGGCCCGGCAACACCGAGTTGCTGTGGATCGTGGACATCTACGGATTCATCATTGCCGGCTGCCTCATCACCAGTGGCGCGATCGGTGACAGGATCGGCCGTCGGCGGCTGCTGATGCTCGGCGCGGCCGCCTTCGGCGTGGCCTCGGTGCTCACGGCGTTCGCGGTCAACCCGGTGATGCTCATCGCCGCTCGGGCGCTGCTGGGCATCGCGGGCTCCACGCTGATGCCGTCCACCCTCTCCCTGATCCGGATCATGTTCCGGGATCCCAAGCAGCAGGGTGTCGCGATCGGGGCCTGGACCGGCTTCTTCGGCCTCGGCACGGTGATCGGACCGCTGGTCGGCGGCGCGTTCCTGGAAGCCTTCTGGTGGGGCTCGGTCTTTCTGCTCGGCGTCCCCATCATGGTGCTGCTGATCGTGTGCGGCCCCTTAGTGCTGCCCGAGTACCGGGACGAGTCGGTCGCCCGCCCTGATTTCCTCAGCGCGATCATGTCCATCGTCGGGATCCTCGCCCTGGTCTTCAGCCTCAAGCGGATCGCCGAGGACGGCCTGGAGGTCGAGTCGGGCATCGCCATCGTCCTCGGCGTGGTGCTGGCGTTCCTCTTCGTCTCCCGCCAGCGCCGGATCGAACAGCCGCTGGTCGACCTCGCACTGTTCCGCAACGGCCTGTTCGGCATCGCCCTGAGCATGCTCGTCCTGGCGACCCTGCTCTCCGCCGCCTCACAGTTCTTCGTCATGCAGTACCTGCAGCTGGTGCGCGGGCTGTCCCCGCTCGAAGCCGGCCTCTGGTCGCTCCCCACCACTGTCGCGGTCATGATCGGCGCCATGGGGGCCCCGGCCTTCGCGGGCCGCATCAAGATGAACATGCTGCTCGCCGGCGGCCTGGTGGTCAGCGCGCTCGGCATGGTGGTGCTGAGCCAGGTCAGTGGTCCCTCCGACCTGTGGATCGCGGTGACCGGAGCGGCCGTCATCGGATTCGGGCTCGGGCCGATGGTCTCGATGGGCACCGGACTGATCGTGGGATCCGCACCGCCCGAGCGGGCCGGTGCCGCGTCCGCGATGGCCTCGACCGGCACCGAGCTCGGCAGCGCCCTGGGCATCGCGGTGATCGGCAGTGTCGGCTTCGCGGTCTACCGCACCCATCTGGAGGACTCCCTCCCCGACGGGGTGCCCGCCGCGAGCGGCGACACGGCCAAGGACACCCTCGCCGCCGCGGTGGAAGTCGCGCACGAGCTGCCGGCCGAGGTCGGATCCCGGCTGCTTTCGGTGGCCCGTGACGCCTTCGTGGACGGCCTGCAGGCGATCGCGATCGTCGGTTCGGTGCTCGCCGTGCTGCTGGCCGTGGGCGCCGCGGCCCTGCTGCGCAACGCCGGGATGCCGGCCCCTCCGCCGGTCCCGGAGACGGGCGACGACGCGGCGGAGTCCTTCGAGAAGGCGGGAAGCTGACATGCACGACACGAACAACTCGGCCGAAGCGGTCCGAACGCCCGTGGGCGTCTGGACCGGTGAGGTTCACCGCGACGGCGAGACGGACCACTGGACCCTCTCCTTCGCGACCGACGGCACGGTCGCGCTGCGCACTCCCGTCAGCGTGGGCACCGGGGTCTGGAGCACGGGGGAACCCGACCGGTTCTCCTACGAGTTCACCGAGACCTTCACCGCCGCCTCCGGTCAGTCGGGCCATGTGCGGATCCGTGTCGAGGCCCGCTTGGAGGGCGCCCGCTACCACGGGAGCGCCGACGCCGAGGTGTACGGCGCCGACGGCGCGCTGGTGCACACCACATCGGCCGAGTTCACCGGCGACCGCGTCCGTGACGAGCCGGCGGCCTGGCACGACGTGGTGAGCCTGGCCACGCCGGTCCGCGGGCGCACCCTTTACCCCGGTGACGAGGGCTTCGAGGAGACCATCTCCGGCTGGCTGCTGACGGTCGAGCATCGGCCCGCGGCCGTCGTCATCGCCCACGACGGCGACGACGTGGCCTCCGCAGTCCGGTTCGCGGCGCGGACGGGACGCCCGGTCGCGGTGCAGTCGACCGGACACGGCAAGTCGGTGCCCTCCGACGGAGCCGTGTTCATCGTTACCCGGGAGCTGCGCGAACTGTCGGTGGACCCGGATTCCCGCACCGCCAGGATCGGAGCCGGGCTGCAGTGGGACACGGTGGTCGAGGCCGCGGCCGAGCACGGCCTCGGGCCGCTCAACGGCTCCTCCGAACTGGTCGGGGTGATGGGCTATCTGACCGGCGGCGGGCTCCCGCTGACCTGCCGTACCTACGGCTTCGCCGCCGACTACGTCCGCTCGCTGGACCTCGTCACCGCCGACGGCCGGCTGCGCACCGTCTCGCCCACCCAGGAACCCGACCTCTTCTGGGCGGTACGAGGCGGCAAGAGCAACTTCGGCGTGGTGGTCGCCGCCGAGATCGAGCTGCTGCCGCTGCGCACCGTCTACGCCGGTGAGCTCTACTACCCGGGCGAGGACCCCGAGCATGCCGCCCACGTGGTGAGCTCCTACCTGGCCTGGCTCAAGGAACAGCCGGACGAGATGTCGGCCACGATGGCGCTGCTGCGCTTCCCCGACGCGCCGCAGCTGCCCGACGAGTTCCGGGGGCGCTCGCACGTCCAGTTCCGCCTTGTCCACACGGGCGACGTGGCCGAGGGCGCGCGGCTGATCGAGCCGTTGCGCGCGCTCGGCCCGGAGAAGGACACCTGCGGCGCCCTGCCGTACTCGAAGATCACCGAGATCTACCACGACCCCAAGTTCCCCGTCATGGCACACCTACGCAGCGCGCTGCTGCGCGAACTCGACGACGAGGCCGTCAAGGAGCTGGTCTCGTTCATCGATCCGGCGGTGCCCGGCGACGGCCCGTTCCCCAACATCGAGCTCCGCTACCTGGGCGGGGCGCTCGACCGGGCGCCGCGCCACCCGCACGCGGCCAGCACCCAGGGCGCGGCCTTTCACCTGTGGACCCGGCTGCCGGCTCCGGCCGAGCAGGCCGACGCCGCGCGCAAGACGATCGACGAGGTGCTGGAACGGCTGCGGCACTGGGACACCGGCGCCATGCTCCCGGGGTTCCTGTTCGACTACGACTCGGCCCCCGAGCGGGTCAGGCTGGCCTACACCGAGGCGAACTACCGGCGGCTGGCCGAGCTGAAGGCCGAGTACGACCCGAACGACCTCTTCCGTGTCAATCACCACATCCCACCGTCCAGGGGCGGTGAACCCACCCGATCCTGAACGGCCTACGAAATGAGGTAAGGATCGACATGTCATCCACGACAGAGACGTCTGCGGCAGTGATCGAGGTCGCCAAACTCGCCGGGGCGCAGGCCACTCAGACCGACGCGGAGCGGCGAGTGAGCCCCGAGTTGATGCGGGAGGTGGTGGCCGCCGGGTTCGCCCGGTGGCTGGTGCCCACCCGCTGGGGCGGCGCGGAGGGCAGCTACGCCGAGCTGACCTCAGCGATCACGCGCATCGGCGAGGAGTGCGCCTCGACGGCCTGGCTGGCCTCGCTGTCCGCCTACTCCGCCCGGTACGCGGTCTGCCTGCCCGAGCAGGCCCAGGCCGACATCTGGAGCGACACCCCCGACACGCTGATGGTGGCCGTCATCAAGCCGCTGGGTACCGCGGTCGCGGTGGACGGCGGGTTCCGGCTCTCCGGGTCCTGGAGCTACGTCAGCGGCGTCGAGTTCTCCGACTGGGCGCTGCTCACCGGCCCGGCCCCGGGGCCGAAGTCCGGCGGGCAGCCGATGCGGCTGTTCGCCGTGCCACGCCAGGACTACACCTTCGAGGACACCTGGAACTCCCTCGGGATGCGTGGCACCGGCAGCCACACGCTCCTCCTGGATGACGTGTTCGTGCCCGAACACCGGGTCTGTCTGCGCGAGGACGCGATGCGCGGGGTGGTCGCGGGCGCGGCCCGTCCGCCGGTGCCCAACGTCGCGGTGAACGGGCAGACCTTCGTCGCCCCGGTGCTGGGAGCGGCCCGGGGTGCGCTCGCGGTGGCCACGCAGCTCATCGCGATCGCCCCGACCGGACCCCGGGCCGCCGCGGGCCAGGCCTACCAGGTGGAACTGGCCAGGGCGGCCGCGGAGATCGACGCGGCCCAGCTGCTGCTTGAGCGGGCCGCCGCCGTGCTGGACGGCGGCGCCGTCACACCCGAGCTGGTGCGCCGCAACCGCAGGGACGGCGCACAGGCGCTGGGCATGCTGGTGGACGCCACCGACCGGCTGACGCGCATCGGCGGCACCCGGGCGCAGGAGGACGGCCATCCGCTGCAGCGGTTCTGGCGGGACGTGCACTCGGTCGCCGGCCACGCCGTGATGCAGTTCGAACCCGCCGCGTTGGAATTCGTCCAGGGACTGACGGCCGGGCAGTCCTGACCCGGCGCCGCAACCCCCGTGCAGAAACAGCACAGAAACAACGAGGAGACAGCTGTGATCCTGGTGACTGGAGCCACTGGCCGCGTCGGCCGGCCACTGGTGGCCGAACTTCTCGCGGCCGACCGGAAGGTGCGGGCGCTGACCCGCGACCCGGACCGGGCGGGCCTGCCCGGGCAAGCCGAGGTCGCGGCCACCGCCGACCTGCCCATGGACGGAGTGACCTCGGTCTTCCTCGTCACGGCCGCGTTCCCCGACGGTCCCGCCGAGGTGATCGCGCGGGCGAAGCAGGCCGGGGTCCGGCGCATCGTCGCGCTGTCGTCGTACTCGGTGCTGGACGACGATCCGAAGAACCAGATCGCCGTCAGGCACCGCGATCTGGAGCGGCAGATCGAGGAGTCCGGCCTGGAGTGGACCTTCCTGCGGCCGGCCGGCGGATTCGCCGCGACCGCGCTGGAGTGGGCCGGGCAGATCCGCGCCACCGGCGTGGCCAGGTCTCCGTTCGGACAGGCACAGACCGCCCCGGTGCACGAGAAGGACATCGCGGCGGTGGCCGCCAAGGCACTGCTGACCGACGAACTCGTCGGCGCCGCCCCGCTGTTCAGCGGGCCTCAATCGCTCAGCTACGCCGATCGGGCCCGCGTCATCGGCGACGTCCTCGGCGAGCCGGTCCGCTTCGAGGAGCTCACCCACGACGAGGCGCGGGGGGAGTGGCTCAAGGTCGGCATTCCCCCGCACGCCGTCGAGGCCCGGCTGCGGATGTTCGCGAAGCTGGTCGGCCAACCGCATCCGATCTCCCCGGTCGACGTCTACCTGGGCAGGCCGGGGCTCACCTTCGCTCAGTGGGTATCGGACCACGCCGACGCGTTCCGGAGGGAGAAGGCGTGATTCTGATCTTCGGAGCCACCGGCAATGTGGGCGGTGCGCTGCTACGGCAGCTGCGCACCGCCCACATTCCTGTCAGGGCCCTCACCCGGGACGCCGCGAAGGCCGGATTCCCCGCTGGTGTGGAGGTGGCCCAGGGGGACTGGAGCGACCCCGAGTCACTGACTGCGGCGCTGTCCGGGGTGGAGGCCCTCTTCCTGATGAGGTGCGGCGAGGAGGCCGAAGTCCTGGACCGGGCGAAGCAGGCCGGGGTGCGCCGGGTCGTCGTGCTGTCCACCATCGCGGTGGAGACCCGGCCGGACTCCATGATCGGCCGGCTGCACGCCGAGGCCGAGCGCGCGGCTCAGAACTCCGGCCTCGAGTGGACGTCCCTGCGTCCCGGCCAGTTCATGTCCAACACCAGGGCGTGGGCGGCACAGCTCGCCCACGGCGACGTGGTGCGCACGCCGTTCAGGGACGTCGGGCTGGCCGCCGTGGACCCCGCCGACATCGCGGCGGTGGCCCGGGTCGCGCTCACCGAGGACGGACACGACGGTGCCGTCCACCCGCTGAGCGGCCCCGCGGCGATCACGCCCGTGGCGCAGGTCGCCGAGATCGGCCGGGCCATCGGCCGACCGCTGCGGCACGAGGAGATCAGCGCGGAGCAGGCCAGGGCGGAGATGACCGCGTACATGCCGGCCGACATCGTCGACGCCACGCTGGACTTCCTCGGCAGCCCTAAGCCCGCCGAGGTCCAGGTCCACGACACGGTGTCGGCGGTCACGGGTCGGCCGGCGCGGAGCTTCGCCGAGTGGGCGAGGGAGAACGCGGCCGCGTTCCGCCCGTGAACTCGGCCCTGTGCGGACGTCAGTGCGGTGGAACGGAAAGGGGAGATGAAGTGAAGGCATTGGTCCTCGCCGGAGGTGCGGGATCGCGGCTACGGCCGATCACGCACACATCGGCCAAACAGCTGGTACCGGTGGCGAACAAACCCGTGCTCTTCTACGGCCTGGAGGCGATCTCGGAAGCCGGCATCACCGACGTCGGCATCGTGGTCGGCGACACCGCCGAGGAGATTCGGCGCGCCGTCGGCGACGGATCCGCCTTCGGCCTGAACGTCACCTACCTGCCGCAGGAGGCCCCGCTCGGCCTGGCGCACGCCGTGCTGATCGCCCGCGCGTACCTGGGCGACGACGACTTCGTCATGTACCTCGGGGACAACTTCCTGATCGGCGGCATCTCGGAGCTGGTGGACCGCTTCCGCGAGGAGCGCTCCGCCGCTCACATCCTGCTGACCCGGGTCGCCGATCCGCGTCCGTTCGGCGTGGCGGAGCTGGACGACGCCGGGCGGCTGATCGGCCTTGAGGAGAAGCCCGAGAAGCCCAAGAGCGATCTGGCGCTGGTCGGGGTCTACATGTTCACTGCCGCGGTGCATCCCGTCGTGGCCGGGCTGACCCCCTCGGACCGGGGCGAGCTGGAGATCACCCATGCCATCTCCGGGCTGATCGACGCCGGTCACCCGGTCGCGGCGACGGTCACCGAGGGCTACTGGAAGGACACCGGCAACGTCGCCGACATGCTGGAGGTGAACCGACTCGTCCTGGAGGCGATGGAACCCGACCTCGCCGGTGTGGTGCGGGACTCGGAGCTGATCGGCCGGGTGACGGTGGCGCCCGGCGCCGTGGTGCGCAACTCGCGCATCGTGGGTCCGGCCGTCATCGGGCCCGGCAGCGTGGTGCAGGACTCCTACCTGGGGCCGTTCACCTCAGTCGCCGAGGACTGCCAGATCATCGACAGCGAACTGGAGTACTCCGTCGTCCTGCGCGGAGCCGCGATCCGCGGGGTGCGGCGCATCGAGGCATCCCTCATCGGCCACGAGGTGGAGGTGACCCCGGCGCCGCGGACGCCCCGGGCGCATCGCCTGGTCCTCGGCGATCACAGCAAGGTGCAGATATGCGCGTACTCGTGACCGGCGGCGCCGGCTTCATCGGATCGGCCTACGTACGAGAACTGCTCACCGGCGCCTACCCGGCCTGGCGGGACGCCCGGGTGACCGTGCTCGACCTGCTCACCTACGCGGGCAACCTCGCGAACCTGGCGCCGGTGGACGGGCGGTTCACCTTCGTGCACGGCGACATCGGCGACTCCGCCCTGCTGGAGAAGGTGGTGCCGGGACACGACGTGGTGGTGAACTTCGCGGCCGAGTCCCACGTGGACCGCTCGATCGCGGGCGCCGCCGACTTCGTGCGCACCAACGTGCTCGGGGTGCAGCGGCTCTTCGACGCCTGTCTGGACGCCGGGGTCAGGCGCGTCGTCCATGTCTCCACCGACGAGGTGTACGGCTCCATCGACTCCGGCTCCTGGGACGAGACCGCGCCCCTGGAGCCGAGCTCGCCGTACGCCGCCTCGAAGGCGAGCGGCGATCTGCTCGCGCGCGCCTACCACGTCACCCACGGGCTGCCCGTGGTCATGACGCGGTGCGGCAACAACTACGGGCCCTACCAGTTCCCGGAGAAGGTCATCCCGCTCTTCGTGACCCGACTGCTCACCGGGGGCACGGTGCCGCTCTACGGGGACGGCGGGAACGTGCGGGACTGGATCCATGTCACCGATCACTGCTCCGGCATCCAGGTCGCGGCCGAGCGGGGCGCGGTCGGCGAGGTCTACCACATCGCGGGCACGCGCGAGTTGACCAACCTGGAGCTGACGGACCGGCTCCTGGCTGCCTGCGGAGCGGGCTGGGGCAAGGTGGAGAAGGTCCCGGACCGCCCTGGTCACGATCGCCGGTATTCCCTGACCGACGCGAAACTGCGGGCACTCGGCTACGCGCCCCGGGTCCCGTTCGAGGAGGGGCTGGCCGAGACCGTCCGCTGGTACACCACGAACACCTCCTGGTGGCAGGGGACGAACCAGTGCTGACCCAGCGCGGTTTCCGCGACGTGCTCGGACGTTTCGGCACCGGAGTGGTGCTGGTGACCGCGGAGACGGACGGCGGGCCGGCGGGCATGGCGGTGAATTCCTTCACCTCCGTGTCGCTGGACCCGCCGTTGATCGCGTTGTGCGCGGCGCTGACCTCGACCACCTGGCCGGCCGTCCGGGCGACGGGCGGTTTCGCCGTCACGATCCTCAGCGATGCCCAGGAGGAGGTCTGCCGCACCTTCTCGGCACGCGGCGCCGACCGGTTCGCAGGAGTGGAGTGGGTCCGGACCCCGGCGGGGCGGCCCGTGCCGGTCGACGGACTCGGCTGGCTGGACTGCCGGATCAGAACGGTCCAGATCGAGGGCGACCACGAACTGGTGGTCGCCGAGGCGACGAACTGGTCCATCGGAGCGGACGTGAGCCCGCTGATATTCCATTCCGGCCGTTACGCCGGCCTGAGGGAGCGAGCACGTGCGGAATGACGCTGCTGCTGACGGACCGCGACCGGTCGTCGCGGTCCTGGGCGCCACGGGTTGCGTCGGCTCGCTCGTCGCCTCGGCCTTCGAGGAGACGGGCTACCGGGTCCTCGCGATCGCCAGGAACCGTCCACCGGCGACCGCCGGGCGCCTCTTCGTCGAACGGGACCTCTCGGCGACCTCCGGTGCGGAGATCGCCGAGATCCTGGCCACGGCCGGTGCGCGGCTCCTGGTGAACGCCACCGGAGGCTGGCTCGCCACGACGGCGGAGAACCAGCGGGCCCATGTCGACCTCGTCCAGCGCCTGCTGGACGCCGCCGCCCTGCTGCCCGCACCGCCCCGTTTCGTACAGATCGGTTCCATCCACGAATACGGTCCGGTGCCGCACGGCACGGTGATCGACGAGTGGTACGAGCCGCGTCCGAACAGTCCGTACGGACGGTCGAAGCTGGCCGGCTCGAACGCCGTGCTGCGCGCGACCCGGGCCGGCCACGTGGAGGGCGTCGTGCTGCGGGCGGTCAACGTGTTCGGTCCGGGTGTGGCCGCCGACAGCTTCCTCGGCTCGGTGGTGCGCGGCCTGCGCGACCTTCCGGCCGGTGGTCGGCTGCGGCTCAAGGTGAGCGCGGCCGCGCGGGACTACGTCGACGTACGGGACCTGGCCGACGCGGTCGTCCGCGCGGCGGAAGCCTCGCCCTCGCTCGTCGGCCGGATCGTCAACATCGGCCGGGGCGAGGCCCTCGACATGCGCCGCATGCTCGAGCTGCTCGTCGTCGAGGCCGGACACGACGCCGACGTGCTCGACCTGACCGGCGGCCCGGTGCGCTCGAACGGAGGCGACTGGACCCAGGCCGACATCCGCCTCGCCCACCACCTTCTGGGCTGGGCCCCGAGGACCTCCGTCCGCCGGTCCCTGCGGGACATGTGGGAGACACGCCCCGGCGTCTCGTGATCTGGTTCGTGCCACGGGCGGCACGCGGTGAGCCGGGTGTCCAAGGCGCGAAGATCTCTCTACGGTGGGGTCCCGACCCGACCCGCGTGACCGGTCCGACCGGTCCGGCGGGAAGCGACGTGAAGGGGACGGTGTGGAAGCCGAGTTGGCGGCACTCGCGGCGCAGGGAGCGGGCGCGGTGGTGGGGCTCATGGCGTCGGCGGCGTCATCGGAGGCACGGGAGGGGGCGAAGTCCCGCCTCGCCCGGTTCGTCCGGCTCCTCGGCCGACGAGGCCCGGCGGAGACCGCGGAGGCCGAGGCGGACCTCCAGGAAGCCCGCGCCGGCCTGGAGCACGCCCTCGCGGCCGGCGACACGACCGCCGCCGCCCGCATCGAGGACGCCTGGCGGCTGCGCCTGCTCGCCGTGCTGCAGGCCGACCCCGCCGCGGCCGACGAACTGCGCCGCCTCCTCGCGGACCTCGCGGCCCCGCCCCGGCACGACACACCCCCCGCGCACGCCAACACCATCAGCGGCGGCGTGGTCAACGGCCCGGTCGTCCAGGCCGCCCACGTCCACAGCATCACCTTCCACGTCCCGCCCGCGCCGCCGTCAGGAACCGTGGTCCGGCCCGACCAGGTGCCCGCGCTGACCTTCGCCTTCAGCAACCGGTCCGCCGAACTGGCCGTCCTGGACCAGGCGTTCGCCGTCGAGGACGACGGGTCCGGGCGCGTCAGGGTGTCGGCGCTCGACGGGATGCCCGGCGTGGGGAAGACGACGACGGCCTGGCACTGGGCGGACCGGGCCAGGGACCGGTTCCCCGGCGGGCAGCTGTACGTGGACTACGCGGCGCTCCGCCGCCAGGTGGGCGACGCCGCGGCCCTGGGCGCGGACGTCTCCGAGGCCCTGGCCTGGTGCCTGCGCGGCCTCGGCGTCCCGGACGCGTGGATCCCGGCGTCGCTCGCCGAGCGGGCGGGCCTGTTCCGGTCCTGCTCCGCCGACCGGTGCGTCCTGGTCGTCATCGACGACGTCAGCGGTCCCGCGCAGGTGCGGCCGCTGATCCCCAAGGGCCGGGGCAGCGCCGTCCTCGTCACGAGCCACGGACGGCTCGGCGAACTGGCCCTGGACGGAGCCCGCTTGATCTCCGTCGAGCCGCTCGACGCCCACGGAGGCCTCGCCCTGCTCGCCGACCGCTGCGGCGAGCAGGCCGTCGCGGCCGAACGGGCCGCCGCCGAGCGCCTGGTGGAGCTGTGCGGCGGCCTGCCCGTCGCCCTCCAGGTCGTGGCGGCCCGGCTGCTCACCGACGCCGCCCTCACCATGGCGTCGCTGGCCGCGGAGCTGGACGACGAAGCCGCAAGACTGGCCGGAATGTCCCTGCACGGGGAGGAGCGTTCGGTGTCCACCGCCCTGGGTCCCGCCTACCGACAGCTGCCGCCGGACGCCGCCCGGCTCTACCGGCTCTGGGGCCTGCTCCCGACGGGCACCGCCGACGCGGGCGTGGCCGCCGCTGCCGCGGAGCTCGACGTGGAGCGGGTGCGGCCCCTGCTGTCCGCGCTGGTCGCCGCGCACCTCCTGGAGCGGACGGACGACGGCCGGTACCGCATGCACGCACTGGTGCGCTTGCACGCCCGGGAGCAGGCGGCCGCGGAGGAACCGGCCACCGCGGAAGCCGCGCTGACCCTGCGCGTGGGCACGCACTATCTGGCGCTCACCGCCTTCGCGGACCGGGCGCTGCGGCAGAACCGGCTGCGGATCGCCGACCTGTCGCAGCTGCTGCGCGACAGCACCGACCCCTTCGCCACAACAGAAGGACCGGCGGCAGGACCGCCCCCGCTGGAGTGGCTGGACGCCGAGCGCCACGCCGTGCTCGCCGTGCTGCGGGCGGCGGCCCGGCACGGGTTCCATCCGCTGGTGTGGGCGCTCGCGGAGGCGTTCTCGGCCCTGTTCCTCCACCACCGCTACCTCGGCGCGTGGCGGGAGTCGCTCGAACTCGGCGCGGCGGCGGCCGCCGCCGCGGTGGAGCCCGCCGCGGAGGCGCGGCTGCGCAGCCTGCTGTCCCGGCCGCTGCTCGACCTCGGCGAGGACGACCTGGCACGGGCCGAGCTCGAAGCGGCCGTGGCTTGCGCGGAGGTTGCGGACCACCTCGTCGTGCGCGCCTCGGTGCAGGAGTTCTACGGCCGGTACTGGGACCGCCACGACCCGCTCCGGGCCGTCGCGGCGTACGAGACGTCACGCGCACTCAACGAACGCGCGGAGGAACCACGCGGAGCGGCCATCGCGGCCTTCTTCCTCGGCTGCGCCCACGACGCCGCGGGCCACCACGCGCTCGCGCTCACCACCCTGCGCGACGCACGCCGGGACCTGCTCGCCGGCCGGGAACCGGACCTGCGGATGGCGGCGCGCGCCACGGCGGCCATCGGCGCCGTCCACGACCACCTGGGGGACACCGAGTCGGCCGTACGCGAACTGCGCGAGGCGGTCCGCGTCCTGGACGCCCGCGACGCGACGCACTACAAGGCGCAGGCCCTGGTGCGCCTCGCCGACATCACCGAACGGACCGGCGGCCCCGGAGCCGACGTGCGCGCCTGGCTGACGGAGGCCGCCGAGATCTACGAGGCGGGCGGCGACCCCGCGGCGGACCGGCTGCGGCAGCGGCTCGCACGCGGGGACGACGCTCCCTAGCGCAGCGGCAACGAGGGGCGAAGGCGCAGCGCGACGTCCGCGTCCCGTGCCCCGTCGACCCGGAGCGTCACCGTCGCGTCGTCCAGCGGGCGCCCGGCGCGCAGGCACGCGTAGACGACCGCCGCGGGCAGACCGGGGTCCGGCGCGGCGCCCGTGACCGTCGCCTCGACGACCCGTCCGTCCCGGAGCCCGGCCAGAAAGCCGCCGCCCCGCACGGGCGTCACCGCCAGCAGAGCGCCGGGCAGCCGGGCCAGCGCCTCCTGGAGGCGGCGCACCGCGCCGACCGCCGTCGCCGCGGGCCGATGGTGGAGGAGCACCGAAGCGCTCTCGGTGAGGTGCCGGTCGTCCTCGTCGTCCGCGCACGCGAGATGGGTGAACACCGAGGGCCCTTCGGGGACGGGCCCCGCGACGGTCGCGGGGAACCGGCGCACGGAGACGGCCGGCTGCCCGCCGTCCTCGCCGACCGGGGTGACCTCCGTGGTCACGAGCCAGGACGTGACCGGCTCGGCGGGCGGGTCCGGGGCGGGCAGGAGCTGCGGGGACGGCGGTGCGGAGTCCGGTTCGGGGAGGCCGAGCAGCCGGTAGAGGGCCGTACGCAGCCGGGCAAGCGCCTGCCCCGGCTCGCCGAAGGCCCGCGCGGCGACATCGGCGTACCGCTGCGGCGTGTGCGCGTGGGCGGCGTGTTCGATCTGTCGGCGCAGGTCGGCGTCCGGGTCGAGCCGGGGCGCCGCGGCCGCCAAGTCGTGCGCGGCCGTCCCCGGCACCGCGTCGCCGCCGAACGCGGCGAGCAGCACCGGCGTGCCGAGCGACGCGCCGTACAGCGTCACCGAACCGTGGTCCCCGACGACGACGTCCGCCGCGACGAGCGCGGGCCGCCACGCGTGCACGGGCGGCAGCAGGAGCAGGCCCGCGTCCAGCGCGGCGGCCTGCGCGGTCCTGAGCTGCCACGCCCCGTGCGCCGACCACACGTTGGGGTGGGCGATGACGCCGACGCGGTGGCTGTCGTACGGCAGCTGCGCGAGGAGCCGGGCGGGCAGGTCCGGATGGCGGCCGAGGAGCGACGTCGGTCCCCAGGTGGAGCTGACCACGACCAGGCGCTGCCGTTCCGTGACGCCCAGGGCCTCGCGGTACGCCGCCCTGCGCGCGGCGCTGCCGTGCAGCTCGTCGAAGCACGGGTCGCCGACGAGCAGCGTCCGCCCGGCGGCCTTGGGGTACGTGGCGAGCAGCTGCTCCTCCTGGGACGCGTGCGAGATCGCGAGCCAGGCCCGGCCGGACTCCAGGAGCGCGTCCGGTACGACGCCGGACAGGCGCTCGCCCGAACTGCGGGAGTCCGGCACGTACTTCTGGAACCCCACCCCGTGCGGCAGCACCAGGACCGGGCAGTCGCCCTCGGGCACGTCGATGTTCTCGCTCGCGGTGAGGATCAGGTCGGGCGCGGCGCGGCCCAGTTGCTCCCACGGCATGACCCGGCAGCCGGCGTCGTGCAGGAGTCCGAGCACACCGTCGCTGAACGCGGACGTGGGGTCGTGCGCGAAGACGACGGCCACGCGGCTGTCCCCGCGCACGAGGGCGGGCAGCGACTCGAGGACGCGCACGGTCGACGTGACCGTACGGGCGGCGACGACGAGCAGCCGTTCGCTTTGGAACGTGCTCCAGCGGTGGGCGTCCTGTCCTACGGGGACGCGCAGGGGGCGGCTACCGAACACCACGGCCCCCGCCGCCCGTCAGCCGGTTCGCGGTTCGCGGTTCGCGGTTCGCGGTTCGCGGTTCGCGGTTCGCGGTTCGGTCGCCCTATCGCAGTTCAACGGGGTTGGCAACCTCTCGGGCGAGTGGACTCGGGATGGGCAGGTACACGGTAACGATGATGCGATCAAGCCGTCGCTCGATCGGCCCTCGGGCGGGGTGGCCGCTCGGTTTCGGGAGCGCCCGCCGGTGTCATGGTCACATGTCCACGACCGACCGTGCCGCAGGTATCCCGGAACCGCTCTCCTACCGCCTGAAGCGGCTGCTGCTCGGTCCGCCTCTGGTCACCGCGCGCATCCGGAAGGAGAAGCTCGACAACCGCACCGCGCTCGGCGTGCTCGCCTCGGACTGCGTCAGCTCGTCGGCGTACGGCTCCGAGGAGATACTGCGCGTCCTGGTCCCCGTCGTCGGCGTCGCCGCGTTCACACTGCTCATGCCGGTGACCGGCGCGATCCTGCTGATCCTGGTCCTGCTGACGCTGTGTTACAGCGACGTCGTCATGATCTACACTCGCGCGGGCGGCTCCTACGTGGTGGCGCGGGAGAACTTCGGCCCGGACGTCGCCCAGATCGCCGCCGTCGCGCTGCTCGTGGACTACGTCGTCACGGTCGCCGTGCAGGTCTCGGCGGGCACGAACGCGCTGATCTCGCTCGCGCACCTGGTCGGGGACGACTGGACCGGCATCGACCACCTCCAACTGCCCTTCAGCGTCGGCGTGGTCCTCATCCTGGCGTACGGCAATCTGCGGGGCCTCAGGGAGGCGGGCCGGGTCTTCGCCGCGCCCGCGTACCTGTTCATGACCGCGGTCGGCCTGATGATGGTGGTCGGCGCGGTCCGCTGGGCCCTCGGGGAGCTGCCGCACGCCGACGTGCGGGCCGCGGGGGCCGTGCCGCTGGGGGAGTCGGGGGACGGCTGGCTGTACGGGGCCTCGCTGTTCATGGTCCTGCGCGCGTTCGCCAACGGCGGCTCGTCGCTCACCGGCCTGGAGGCGATCTCCAACGGCATCTCCGTGTTCCGCGAGCCCCAGGGCGGCAACGCCCGGCGCACGCTGATCACGATGAGCTGTGTGCTCGGGGTCCTCGTGCTCGGGGTGTCCTGGCTGGCCCACCTCACCCACGCGATCCCGTACACCGACGGCACCCCCACGGTGATCGCGCAGGAGGCGCACTTCGTGTTCGGGGAGGGCTGGGCGGGCACGGCGGGTCTGGTCTTCGTGCAGCTCGCCACCGCGCTGATCCTCTACACCGGGGCGAACACGCCCTTCACGGGCTTCCCGTACCTGGCGAGCTTCGTCGCCGAGGACCGCTTCCTGCCCCGGCAGCTGACCCGGCGCGGCCACCGGCTCGTCTTCTCCAACGGCATCGTCTGCCTGGCCGCGGTGTCCCTGACCCTGCTGCTCGTCACCAACGCCAACGTCGACAAGCTGGTGGCGCTCTACGCGATCGGCGTGTTCACCGCCTTCACCATGGCCGGGGCCGGTCTGACCGCCTACCACCTGCGGCGCAGGGAACCCGGCCGGTCCTGGAAGATCGCCGTCAACGCGACCGCCGCGGTCGTGTCGGCGGCCGTCGTCCTGATCTTCGCGGTCACCAAGTTCACCGAGGGCGCCTGGCTGGTCGTCGTGGTCTTCCCGCTCGGCGTGTGGCTGCTCGTACGCATCAACCGCGAGTACCGCGCCGAGGCCGCCGCCCTGGAGGCGCTGCCGCCCGCGGAGGAGAGCGACCGGCCGCGCCGGCAGCGGCACGTGGTGCAGATCCTGGTGGACGCCTTCGACCCGGCCGTCTTCCAGGCGCTGCGGTACGCGCACGAGCTGCGCCCCGACGAGGTGCGGGCCGTGCACGTCGCCGTCGACACGCCGCGCGCCCAGCGGCTCGCGGCGCGGTGGTCGAAGACCCGGGCGACGGACGTACCCCTGGAGATCGTCGACTGCCCGGACCGGCGCCTGGAGCGGGCCGTGATGGGCCTCGCGGCCGACACCACCGTCGACGGGCACACCGCCCTCACCCTCCTCATCCCGCACCGCGCCTACCGCACGGTCCTCGGGCGGCTGCTGCACCGCGGCACCGCCGAGCACCTCGCCCACGTCCTGGAGGACCTGCCGTCCGTGGCCGTGACGGTGCTGCCCTACCGGGTGAGGCCCGGCGTCAAGGGCGCGCGACCGCCGCGGGAGGGGGCTGGCTGAGGCGACGTCAGCCCTGGTCACACATCAGCTCCGGTCAGACGTCAGTCCCGGTCAGGTTCGGGGGCGGTACGGAGGGTTCATCGCGGATGTCTCCCGGGGCGTGGGTCAGGCGGACGGCGGTACGTCGGTGGGCCCGTCGTGCGGTGCGTCGTGGTGGCGGTGGGGGAGCCTCAGGTGGTGGTGCCCCTGCGGGCGCTCGGCGTGCTCCGCGGCGTTCGCGCGGTCCACGAACTCGGGTGCCATGACGTGCACCTTGCGCCCCTCGCACCGGGGGCACACCGCGTCGGACAGCGGCGTCCTGATCGCCCTGCCCGCCTCGTCGACGTACTCCTGTGTGTTCTGGCCGGTCGGGTCGGTGAAGAACACGACCTGGAAGGAGGCCTTCCAGACGTGGCCGCAGTCGCCGCAGGCGAACGCGAAGGTCTCCGTGATGGGCTCCGCCGTCATGCGCTCGGTCCTCCGGTCGGCGTGTTCCCCCGTGGCTCGTCGCTCTGTCCAGATCACATCGGCTGCCGAGGTCCGGCAACTCGGCGGCGCGGGGTCCGGCCCGCCGAAGGGATGACCCGTGGCGCCGGGCCGCGCGTCCGGACCGGGCCGGTGCCGCCCGCCGCGCAGAATCCGGCCATGCTGCCGGGATTCTGGACCAGGGCGGTCGAACTGCTGCTCGGCCGGGAAGGGCGCTCGCTGCACGTGCGGGCGGCGGGCGTGGCCACGGCCGTGCTCGGGGTCACGATGCTCGTCGGTTCGTGGGCGGTCGTCGCCGCCGAGCACGGCGCGCGGCACGCCAACCTCACGTCGTACCCGAAGGCCCTGTGGTGGTCGGTCGAGACCGCGACGACGGTCGGGTACGGCGACTTCTACCCGGTGACCCTGTGGGGCCGGGTCGTGGGCACGGTCGTGATGGTCGTCGGCATCACCACGTACGGCATGGTGACCGCCGCCCTGGCCACCTGGTTCGTCGGGCGCGACGAGAAGCGGCGCCATCACCTGGCCCGCGACGCCGAGCGGGCCGCGCACCACCTGTGCGACGAGACCGCCGAGGCCCTGCACGCCCGCTTCGACCGCCTGGAACGCCTGGTGACCGAACAGGCCCGCCACGACGGCGACCCCGACGGAGGCACTTCATGAACGGCGTCATCCGCAGCGCGGTGCCCGCCCGCATCGACCGGCTGCCCTGGTCGCGGTTCCACACCCGCATGGTGATCGCGCTCGGCATCGGCGGCGAGTACGCGGCCATCAACTCCGCGATCGACGAGATGATCCCGGCCCGCTACCGGGGCCGCACCGACCTCGCGATCAACGGCACGTACTGGCTCGGCCGCTCGTGCGGGTGTGAGCTGACCCGTTGGCTTGTTCATGGCGGAATATGTGGACGTCCAAGTATGCCAATGGCTCAGTCGAACCAGGTCAGGTTGAGCCATCGGGCCTCTTGATGATGTGATGTACCCGTCGATGGCGCTGCGGATCCCGCGGCGCCTTTGTCATGCAGGCGGGAAATCGCCGGTGCGGGAACGGGTACGGAGAGGGGTCACCACGCTGGTGCTGAAGACAGTGTTCGTCGCGCCCGATCCAGGTCGACTGCGGTTGCGCAGCGCCTGTCGGGCCGTGCTCGGTATCGGAGCCGCCGTCGCGTTGTGCGGCCTGGTCGGGCACTCCCTCGTCGCGGCCATCATCGGTGGCCTCGCGGCGCTGCTCGCCCTGTTCACCGTCATGGACACGACGGTGCGCGGGCAGGCCGTGACCACGCTGCTGCTGCCCGCCGTGGGCTTCCCCGTCCTCGCGCTCGCGGCGTCGCTGCACGACCTGCCGCTGGTGCGGGACGCGGCGTTCCTCGCCGTCACCGGCGCCGGCGTCTACGCACGGCGGTGGGGGCCGCGCGGGCACTCGCTCGGCGTGTTCGCCTTCATGACCTTCTTCGCGGCGCAGTTCCTGCACGCGCAGGTCGGCCAGTTGCCCGAGCTGTTCGCCGCCGTGGGCCTCTCGCTGTGCGCGTCGTCGGCCGTCCGGTTCGGTCTGTGGTGCTACGAGCGCGGGCTTCCGCCGGCGGTGGCGCCCGCTCCGGAGGCGGGCAGGGGCCTGGCCCGCGCGACGACACGGCAGGCGGTCCAGGCGACCGTCGGGGCGGCCTTCGCCCTGGCGCTCGGCCAGGCCCTGTCGCACGAGCGCTGGTACTGGGCCGTCGGCGCCACCTGGTGGGTGTTCGTGAACACCACCTCGCGCGGCGAGACCCTCGTACGGGGCTTCCGCCGCGTGGCCGGTACGGTCGTCGGCGTCGTCATCGGCCTCTTCGTCGCGGTGCCGCTGCACGCGGCGCCGGTGCCCACGGCGGTCCTGGTCGCCGTCTGCGTCTTCGGGATCTTCTACACCGCCGCCGTGTCGTACACCTGGATGATGCTGTCGGTGACGGTCATGGCGGGCCTGCTGTACGGGCTGCTCGGCGTGCTCGATCCGGCCCTGCTCGCCCTGCGCGTCGCCGAGACCGCGGTCGGCGCGACGGGCGCGGCCCTCGCCGTCCTGCTCGTCCTGCCCGTCACCACCCACGCCACCACCGACGCGTGGATCCAGCGGGCCCTGCGCTGCGTGCACACCTGCACGGACATGGCCACGGCCCGTCTTCGGGGCTCGGCCCATGCCGACCCGGCCCCGCACGTCGCCGAGCTCGAAGTGCTGCTCGGCAAGGTGCGGATGTCCCTGGCGCCGCTCCTCCACCCGCTCAACCCGCTGGCCGCCCGCAAGGCGCGGGCGCGGCAGGTGCTCGCCCTCCTGGACGACTGCGCCCGGGAGGTGCGCGGCCTCGCGTCCGTCACCGCCGACGTCGAGGCCTCGCACGACGAGCGCCTCGCGGCCGCGTGCTGGCGCGTGGAGGCCGCCGTGGAGGCGCTGACGACGCCGGGAGCCGCGCTCGGTTCGCCGGCCGCGCCCCACACCGGAGTCGTCGAGGGCGCGCTGGCCCACGTCCACGGCCTGGAGCAGGCCCTGGTCCAGCTCGCCGAACCGCTGCAGGCGCCCACGCGCGCACCGCTGACCGGAGCCTGAGCCGACGGAGTCGGAGCCCCAGCCTCGCAGCCCGGGCCGCCTGATCCGTACGGTGCCCGGCAGCCCCGCACCCGTTGGTCCAGACCAGCTGCTAGCGTCGCCCCCACGCGCGCTGTTCCGGCGCGCGACGGCTTGGGGACGCGGTGCGTGACCGGGGCACGCGCGCGGAGAGAGGGGCGAGGCAGTGGGCAGTCAGGCGCGGCGGGCGTACATCGGATCCTTCACGGCGGCGGGCGGGCGCGGTGTCGTCAGCGCGGCGCTCGACCCGGACACCGGGGCGCTGACCCCGCTCACGGCGACGGACGCCGTCCCCGACCCGTCGTACCTCGCGCTCGCGCCCGGCGCCGACACGCTGTACGCGGTGAGCGAGACGTCGAACGGCGCCCTCGCCGCCTTCCGCGTGAGCGCGGACGGGCTGCGGCCCCTCGGCCCGCCCGTGCCCGTCGACGGGGACGCGCCCACGCACCTCGCGCTGCACGGCGGCCACGTGCTCGCCGCCAACTACGGCTCCGGCAGCGTCACCGCCCTCGCCGTCAAGGCCGACGGAGGCCTCGCCTCCGCCCCCGCGGGCGTGCTGCGGCACGAGGGCGCGGGCCCGCACCCGCAGCGCCAGCAGGGCCCGCACGCCCACCAGGTCCTGCCCGACCCGAGCGGCCGCTGGGTGGTCAGCGTCGACCTCGGCACCGACTCCGTCCGCGTGTGCGCGCTCGGCGACGACGGGCTCGCCCTGCACCGCGAGGTGGCCCTGCGCCCCGGCTCCGGGCCGCGCCACCTGGCCTTCCACCCGGACGGCACGCACGCGTACGTCCTGAACGAGCTCTCGCCCACCCTCACCGTGTGCGCCTGGGACGCCGTCGACGGCACCCTCAAGCCGCTCACGGAGACGCCCGTGCTGCCCGGGGCGCCCGCGGGCGACGCCTACCCCTCCGCGGTCGTCGTCGCGCCCGACGGCCGCTTCCTGTGGACCGCCACGCGCGGCGAGGACGTCGTGTCCGTCTTCGCGCTCGACGCGGCGGGCGGCACCGCCCGCCGCACGGCCACCGTGCCGTCCGGCGGGCACTGGCCGCGCGACCTGGCGCTGCACCCCTCCGGACGGTTCCTGTACGCCGCCCATGAGCGCTCCGGGGACGTCACCTGGTTCGCCGTCGACCCCGAGACCGGCACGCCGCTGCGCGGGGGCGCGGTCGACGTGCCCGCGGCCTCCTGCGTGGTCTTCGGCTGACGAGGCCCGCGCCCGGACCGCGCCCGGACCGCGCCCGGATGCCTCGTACGTCTCGTAAGCACTGATACGCCGATGGGCCCGCCCCTGACTCAGGAAGCGGGCCCATCGGCGCATCGAGACGTACGTACGAGCGGTGGCCGGGTCAGTGCACCGGCGTGCCCGGCCGCTGCGGGGCGATGCCCAGGGCCGTCGTGTACTTGGAGAGCGCCAGCTTGCCGATCGCCGGGTAGGCGCCGAGCGGCTCGGCGACGGAGCAGCCCGCGTCCTTCGCCGCCGCCTCCAGGAGGCCGGCGTCGGTCTCCGGGCCGATCAGGTACGGGGCGAGCGCCAGCTGGGCCGAGCCCGACGCGCGCAGCTGCTCGGCGACGGCCGCGACCGAGCCCTCCGCGTCCAGGGCGGCCGCCATCACCGGCACCGCGAGGCGCGCCGCGAGCAGCATGCCGGTGATCCCGGCGGCCTGCACGGCCTCCTCGCCGCCGACCGTGGCCAGGACGATGCCGTCCGCCGCGGTCGCGACCGTGAACAGGCGGGCCCGGTCGGCGCGGGACAGACCGGCCTCGGACAGGCGCACGTGCAGGGCCTCGGCGAGCAGCGGGTGCGGGCCGAGGACGTCGGTCAGCTCGGCATCGGCGCCGCTGTCCACGACGGCCTGCCGGATGCGGTGCGTCAGCGCGCTGTCGGGGCCCGCGAGCAGCGGCACCACGACCGCCACGGGGCCCTCGGGCGCCTTGGCCTCGACACCCGCGGCGAGCGCCTGCTCGTAGCGGGCGACGCGCTGGGCGGCGGTGTGCGCGAGCACGGCCTGGAGGGTGGGGAACTCGGTGGAATCGGCGTCCTCCCCGTCGACGTAGCCGATTCTCGCGTCGAGGCCGGGCAGCTCGGAGCGGGCGATGCTGGCGACTTCCTCGGCGAGGGAGCGCGTGGTCGTGCTGGGGACGCCCGGCACGGCGAGGACGAGCGCGGGCGCGCCCTCGGGAGCCGCGACGGGCTCCGGACGTCGGTGCCGGCCCGGCTGGCGGGGACGCGGCATTCGTACAGGCAGGCCGGATGCGGGCCCAGTGGGGGAGCTCATGGCGCCGCATGCTACTGGCTTGAGGGGCTTCCTTGTTCGGGGAGGGTGCAGGTCAGCGGCATAAGTCCGCTTTGTCGGACCGTTCGTACCGGCGTCAACAACGTGCCTGGTCCGGGGCCCGGCGCGGCGCGCGCACCGGGGTGCGCGCGCCGGTCATGCCGCCACGTGCAACAGGCGTGGATCGTGCGGCAGCTTGAGCGTTCCGGCGGCGAGGTCGACGGCGATGCGGACGGCGCCGTCGAGCGGGCCGCCCGCGGCCGGGACGCGGCGCGCGTACGGAAGACGCTCCGTCAGTTCCGCCTCCAGCGGGTCAAGGAGTACGTCACCGAGCTTCAACAGGCCGCCCGTCAGAGCGACTTCGCACGCCCCTTCGTCCTCTCCTTCGCGGTCTCCCGCGTGGCCCGCGGCGGCCGGGCAGGCCGCGGCCGCCGCGTCGGCGATGTGCGCGGCCGCCTCGCGCAGGATGCGTGCGGCCACCGGATCGCCGTCCGCCGCGCAGCGGCCCACGTCGGGCGCGAAGCCGGCGAGCACGGCGGGCCGGTCCGTACGCGGATACAGCAGGCCCGGCAGATCCGACAGCGGGCTGCCGAACCGGTCCTCCGCGCGGGCCCGCAGCGCCGCCGAGCCGCCGAGCCGCCCGTCGAACGCCCGCATCGCCGCTTCGAGACCCGCGCGCCCGATCCACGCGCCGCCGCCGCAGTCGCCGAGCAGATGCCCCCAGCCGTCGGCGCGCCGCCACGCGGTCAGATCCGTGCCGAGGGCGACCAGGCCGGTGCCCGCGGCGACCACCGCACCGGGCCGCTGGCCGAGCGCGCCCGCGTACGCGGTGACGGCGTCCGCGGCGAGCGCCACGCGGTGGGCCCCGAACAGCTCGGCAAGGGCGGACGGCAGCCGCTCGCGCAGGTCGTCGCCGAGCGTCCCCATCCCGGCGGCGCCGACGGCGACGGCGGTGAGCCGCCCGCCGCCCGCCTCGGCCAGCAACTCCCGCACCATCGGCGTCAGTTGCGCCAGCATGTGCTCGGCGTCGATGCCGCGCGGGCCCGTCCGCACCGGCTCGTCGGACGTCCGCGGCGCCGGGCGGCGCAGGCCGTCCGCGACGCCGAGCGCGACGCGCAGGCCGGAGCCGCCCGAGTCCACGCCGAGGACGGCCGACGGCTCGGTCACGGCAGCCGCCAGTCCACCGGCTGTGCGCCCTGCCGCACGAGCAGGTCGTTGGCGCGGCTGAACGGCCGCGAGCCGAAGAAGCCGCGGTCCGCCGACATCGGCGACGGGTGGGAGGACTCCACCGACGGCAACTGGCCGAGCAGCGGCCGCAGATTGCGCGCGTCCCGGCCCCACAGGATCGACACCAGCGGCCGGCCGCGGGCCGCGAGCGCGCGGATGGCCTGTTCGGTGACCTCTTCCCAGCCCTTGCCGCGGTGCGCGGCGGGCTTGCGCGGGGCCGTCGTCAGGGCCCTGTTGAGCAGCAGCACGCCCTGCTGGGTCCACGGCGTCAGGTCGCCGTTGGACGGCTGGGGCAGGCCCAGGTCGTTGTTCAGCTCCCGGTAGATGTTGATGAGGCTGCCGGGCAGCGGTCTGACGTCGGGCGCCACCGAGAACGACAGGCCCACCGCGTGCCCGGGGGTGGGGTACGGGTCCTGGCCGACGATCAGGACGCGCACCTCGTCGAACGGCTGCTGGAAGGCGCGCAGCACATTCGCCCCCGAGGGCAGATAGGTGCGTCCCGCGGCGATCTCCGCGCGCAGGAAGTCGCCCATGGAGGCGATCTGTTCGGACACCGGCTCCAGGGCCTTGGCCCAGCCGGCTTCGACGATTTCATGCAAGGGTCGTGGTGCCACGGAGCGTCACTCTACTGCCGTACACGCGGGCCGGTTCAACCGATGGCCCACGGCTCCGCCGGGGGCGGCGCGCGGCCCGGCGCGACGGTGCGGGAGAAAGGTGCGGGAGAACGGTGCGGGAGCTCAGCCGCGCCAGGGCCGCAGCCGCGGCCGCCAGCCGGGGACCGCCTCGCGGTAGCGCCCGTACTCCGTGCCGTAGGTGCGCAGCAGGGTCGGCTCCTCGTACCACCGCGCGAAGGCCCACATGACCGCGGCGGCGAGCACCGCGTACGCCAGCAGGACCGGGCGGGCGAGGAGCAGGCCCTGCCCGGCGATCGCGGTCACCACCGCGACGTACATGGGGTTGCGTACGTGCCGGTAGAGCCCGCCCACGACCAGCTGCTGGGTCGGCGCGACCGGGGCCGGGGTGCCGAGGCCCTCGGCCACGAACCGCACGAAGGCGTGGACGAGGACCACCGCCCCCGCCGCCAGCGCGATGCCGCCCACGACCCGCACCGGCAGCCACCAGTGACCGGCCTGCCACCGCGTCAGCCACCACGGCACGAGCCCCGCCACCGTCCCCGGGGCGAGCGCCATGAACACCGAACTTCCCACTGCCGCAGCCGACTTGCGCATGCCGCAAGCATGACGGCTCGGGTCCTCCTCGTCCCGTCGTGCGGCGCATGCGGTTCCTACGGCTCACGCGACGACGGCGGCCCGCACGCACAGCACGTCCGGCAGGTGGGCGGCCAGCTCCTGCCAGCTGTCGCCGTCGTCCGCCGACGCGTACACCTCGCCGTTGCGGTTGCCGAAGTACAGGCCCGCCGGGTCCGCGCCGTCCGTGCACATCGCGTCCCGCAGCACCGTGCCGTAGTGGTCGTCCCTCGGCAGGCCCGCGCTCAGCGGCTCCCAGGTCGTGCCCGCGTCCGGCGTGCGGTAGACGCGGCAGCGGTGGCCCGCCGGGACGCGGTCCGCGTCGGCGTTGATCGGGAAGACGTACGCCGTGCCGCCGCGGTGCGGGTGCGCGACGGCCGCGAAGCCGAAGTCCGACGGCAGGCCCTTGCCGATGTCGGTCCAGCGGGCGCCCGCGTCGTCGCTCCTGTACACCCCCCAGTGGTTCTGGAGGTAGAGGCGGTCCGGGTCGGCCGCGTCCTTCGTGACCTTGTGCACGCACTGGCCGAACTCCGGGTTCGGGTCCGGCATGAAGACCGCCGAGACGCCCGCGTTCGACGGGTGCCAGCTCGCGCCGCCGTCCTTGGTGCGGAACACGCCCGCCGCGGACACCGCGACCGTCACCGCGTCCTTGTCGCGGGCGTCCGTCAGGATCGTGTGCAGGCCCTCACCGCCGCCGCCCGGCTGCCACTGCGAGCGGGTCGGGTGCTCCCACAGCGGGCGGACGAGCTCGAAGCTCTCGCCGCGGTCCTCCGAGCGGTACAGCGCGGCGGGCTCCGTGCCCGCGTACACCACGTCCGGCTCGGCCGCCGCGGGGTGCAGCTGCCAGACCCGCTCCAGCGAGGCGCCGGTGTCCTTGGGGAACTTCACCGCCGGGCGCGACGGCTCGCTCCAGGTGCGGCCCAGGTCGTCGGAGTGGAACACCGACGGGCCCCAGTGGGAGCTGTCGCCGCCGACGAGTACGCGGGGCGTGGGGGTGCGGGTGTCGATCGCGATCGAGTAGATCGCCTGCGCGTTGAAGTACGGCCCTTCGTCGAACTGCCAGGTGCCGTTCGTGCGGCGGGCTACGAAGAGGCCTTTTCGGGTGCCGATGGTGAGCAGGACGTTCGCCATGGCTGGCGCCTTTCTGGACGGCGTTGTCTCAGGTATGGCTCAGTCTGCACCGTGGGTCTGACAATCACCTGTGGGCGGCGTGGTTGCCCTGGTCAGGGCGGGTTTCTCTACCCCCGCCCACTCGCCCCCTCTGTCGCGCTGCGCGCTCGTCCGCACGCGCCGGACGGGCTTTTCCTCCCCCACCCACCCGCCCTTTTCGGGGCTGCGCCCCTTGCCTCCGCTATCGGCCTTCGGCCTCGTCCTCAAACGCCGGACGGGCTGAAACGTCTCGTAGCTCCTCCGCCACTCTCCTGATCGTCTCCGGGCCCACTCTGCAGCAGCCGCCGATGAGGCGTGCCCCGGCCTCGTACCAAGCCGTCACCTGCTGTGCCGTGAAGCGGTGCGGGCCCTGCCAGTCGTGGGTCGTGGGGTTCCAGGTCTCGCCCGAGTTGGGGTAGACCACCACCGGCTTGCCGGTGATGCGGGCGGCCAGGGGGACGGCGGTGTCCGCGTCGCGCGGGTCGCAGCAGTTGACGCCCACCGCGATGATCTCGTCCGCGTCGGCCGCCAGCGCGAAGGCCTCCGTGAGGGGCTGGCCCGCGCGGGTGCGGGTGCCGCTGACGCTGTAGGAGAGCCAGGCGGGGACGCCGAGGCCGCGCACCGCGCGCAGGAGGGCGCGGGCCTCGTCGGTGTCCGGGACCGTCTCCAGGGCGAGGACGTCCGGCGCGGCGTCGGCCAGGACCTCCAGGCGGGGGCGGTGGAACCGTTCGAGGGCGGTCACGCTCAGGCCGTAGTCGCCGCGGTACTCGGAGCCGTCGGCGAGCATCGCGCCGTACGGGCCTGCGGACGCCGCCACCCACAGAGGACGGCCTGCGCCTGCCGGGCTCGCACCCGTCGCGCCCGCACTCGCTGGGCTCGCGCCCGCTGGGCTCGCACTCGCTGGGCTCGCACTCGCTGGGCTCGCGCCCGTCGCGCCCGCACTCGCTGGGCCCGCACCCGCCGGGCCCGCACCCGCCGCGCCCGCGTCGGTCCGGCCCGCGCCCGTCTGGCCCGCGGCCTCGCGGGCCAGGTTCACGCTGAGGCGGAGCAGTTCGGCCGTGCTGACCGCGTCGATGCCGTGGCGGGCGAAGCCCTCGAACGTCGCCTGGTAGCTCGCGGTGATGACGACGTCCGCGCCCGCCTCGTAGTACGCGCGGTGCGCCGCCCGCACCGCGTCCGGGTGCTCGGCGAGCAGCCGCGCCGACCACAGGTCGTCGGACAGGTCGTGCCCCGCGGCCTGCAACTGGTTGGACAGGCCGCCGTCGAGGACCAGCGGGCCCCGCGCCAGTGCCGTGGCGAGGGGCGGGCGGCCGCCCGCGCCGCCGCCGGGACCCGTCCCCGTACTCGCTGCGTCGCTCATACCGCCGACGCTAGCCGAGGTGCGGCCAGAGGGAAGTGGCAGGCGACCTGGTGGCCCTGACCGTTCGGGGTGCTGACGGGTGGCTCGGTCGTCGCGCACACCTCCTGGGCGAGGGGGCAACGGGTGCGGAAGCGGCAGCCGGACGGGGGCTTCGCCGCGGACGGGGCCTCGCCGCGCAGCGGCTCGCGGCCGGTGGCGGCCGCGGCCTCGGGGTCCGGCACGTGCACGGTGTCGAGGAGCCCGCGCGTGTACGGGTGCAGCGGGTGCGCGTACACGCGCTCGGCGGGGCCCGACTCCACCAGCTTGCCGAGGTACATGACGCCGACGGTGTCGGCGAGATGGCGGATCACCGCGAGGTCGTGCGAGATGAAGAGGTAGGTGAGGCCGCGCTCGCGCTGCAGGTCCCGCATCAGGTTGAGGATCTGCGCCTGCACGGAGACGTCGAGCGCCGAGACCGGCTCGTCGGCGACCACCAGGTCGGGGGAGAGCGTCAGGGCCCGGGCGAGGCCGAGGCGCTGGCGCTGGCCGCCGGAGAACTCGTGCGGATAGCGCCGCACGGCGCCGCGCGGCAGGCCGACCGCGTCGAGGAGTTCGGCGATCAGCCTCTCCTGGTCGGCGCGGCTTCCCACGCCCTGGATGACCAGCGGCTCGCGCAGGATCTCGGCGACACGCATGCGCGGGTCCATCGCGGCCGTGGAGTCCTGGAACATCAGCTGGATCCGGCGCCGGTGCGCCCGGCGCCCGGAGCGGGAGAGCCCGGCGAGGTCGTGGCCGTCGAAGCGGACCGTGCCCGCGGTCGGCGCCTCCAGGCCCGCGACGATCCGGCCGAGCGTCGTCTTGCCGCACCCGGACTCGCCGACCAGGCCGTAGGTCTCGCCCCTCCGGACGGTGAGCGAGACCCCGCCCACCGCGCTGACCGTGCCGCGGCGCCGCGTGAACGGGCCGCCGGAGAGGGGGAACTCCTTGGTGAGGGAGGCGAGTTCGAGCAGGACGCCGCCGGGCTCGGTGACAGGCGCGGCCGGCGGTGTCACGACCTCCTCGTCAGGGGCGTCCCCGAGCGGCACGGGGTGGAAGCACGCGAACCGGTGCTCCGCTCCCTCCGGTCCGCCCTCGGCCGACTGCGGTGCGAGGCGCGGTTCCCGCTCGCGGCACTCGTCCGTCGCGAAGGAGCAGCGCGGCGCGAACCGGCACCCCGTGGGCCGGACGGTCAGGCTCGGCGGCAGACCGGGGATGGTGTGCAGCTCCGTGCCGCTGTCGGCGGCCCGCTCCGGCAGTGCCGCGAACAGCGCCTCGGTGTAGCGGTGCCGGGGGTGCGCGAACAGGTCGCGCACGCCGGACTCCTCGGCGACGCGGCCCGCGTACATGACCGCGACCCGGTCCACGCGGTTGGCAATGACACCCAGGTCGTGGGTGACGAGGATCAGCGCCATGCCGAGCGTCCGGCGCAGATGGTCGACGAGCTCCAGGATCTGGGCCTGCGTCGTGACGTCGAGCGCCGTCGTCGGCTCGTCGGCGATCAGCAGCCGCGGCTCGCACACCAGGGCCATGGCGATCGCCACGCGCTGGCGCATGCCGCCCGACAGCTGGTGCGGATACGCCTTCATCCGCTCCGCGGGCTGCGGCATGCCGACCAGGCCCAGCATCTCCTCGGCGCGCGCCCACGCCTGTGTGCGGCTGGTGTCCGGGCGGTGCAGGAGCAGCGGTTCGGCGACCTGCGCGCCGATGGTCATCGTCGGGTTGAGCGAGGTCAGCGGGTCCTGGAAGACCATGCCGACGCGGTCCCCGCGCACGCTCTGGAGCACGGGCGCGGGCGCGGCCGCCAGGTCCTGTCCGTCGAACAGGATCCGGCCGCCGGTGATCCTGCCGCCGGGCGGCAGCAGTCCGAGGACGCTGAGCGCGGTCATGGTCTTGCCGCAGCCCGACTCGCCGACGATGCCCAGGGCCTCGCCCGGCGCGAGGTCGAGCGAGACGCCGTCGAGGGCGTGGACGGTGCGCTCGCGCGCGACGATGTCGACGGACAGGTCCTCGATCCTCAGCAGCGGCTCGGCCTTGGTGACTTCGGGCTCGGTCATGTCGTGAGGTCCTTACTTCCGTAGCCGTGCTTCACTTCCGCAGCCGTACGTCGAACGCGTCCCGCAGCCCGTCGCCGATGAAGTTGAACGCGGCCACCACCAGGACGATCGCGATGCCCGGCGGGAAGATCAGCCACCAGTAGCCGTTCTGCGTGTAGGTGATCCCGGCCGACAGCATGGAGCCCCAGTCGGCCGCGGGCGGCGGGATGCTGAGGCCGAGGAAGGCCAGATAGCTGACGTAGAGGATGGCGTCGGCGATCTGGAAGGTCGCGTTGACGATGACGGTGCCGACGGCGTTCGGCACGATGTGCCGGAACACGGCGCGGGCGCCACCGCCGCCCATCATCCGCATCGCCTGGACGTACTCGCGGTCGCGCAGGGCGAGCGCCTCGCCGCGCACCAGGCGGGCCGGGGAGAGCCAGGCGACGGCCGCGATGATGAGGATGATCACGCCCTTGGTGGGTGTGACGATCGCGGCGACCACGACGAGCAGGAACATCGCGGGGATCGCGAGCGCCGCGTCGGTGACGCGCATCATCGCGGCGTCGACCCACCCGCCGAAGTAGCCCGACACCGCGCCGTACACGGTCCCGAAGAGCGTCGCGAGGAGCCCGGCCGCGAGCCCGATCTCCAGGGACGTCCGCCCGGCGACCATCAGGCGGCCGACCATGTCGTAGCCGAGGTCGGTGGTGCCGAGCAGATGGCCGTCGGTGCCGGGGGAGAGGTTCGCCCGCGACAGGTCGGTGTGGATCTGCTCGGTGTCGTACAGGAGCGGCCCGAGGTAGCTGAACGCGAGCAGCAGGGCCAGGAGCACCACGCCGGTCAGGGCGAGCTTGTTGCCGGTGAAGACCCGCAGGGTGCGGCGGGCGAGCGAGGGCGTGGCCCGGGCGGCCTCCTCGTGGCCCGGGGCGGTGCCGGGGGCCGGGACGGGGGCTGTCGTGGTGGTCATGCCACGCTCCGTATCCGAGGGCTCATGCCACGCTCCGTATCCGGGGGTCGAGGACGGCGTAGAGGATGTCGGTGAGCAGCGAGCCGACGACGGTGGCGATGCCGACGACCAGCGTCACGCCGAGCAGGACGGGGAAGTCCGAGCCCTGGGCGGCGTTCCAGAAGAGCAGCCCCATGCCCGGGTAGTTGACATCGACTCGACGACGAGCGCGCCGCTGAACAGCGTCGGCAGATACAGGCCGAGCAGCGTCGCGAGCGGGATCAGCGCGTTGCGCAGGACGTGCCGGACCAGGACGCGCCGGCTCGACTGCCCCTTGGCCATGGCGGTGCGGACGTAGTCCTCGGTCAGGTTGTCCAGGACGGCCGAGCGCATATAGCGGCTGAACATCGCCACGATGCCGAAGGCCATCGTGACCACCGGAAGCACCAGGCCCGTGAAGTCCCCCAGGAGCTCGCCGACCGACTCGCCCTGCGGCGCCTCCGCCGGCAGGACCGGCAGGACCTGCGCGAACACGATGATCATGATGAGGCCGAGGAAGAACACCGGCGTGGCGTACAGCAGGAACGCCAGGCCCGTGAGCGCGTAGTCGGACGCCTTGCCGCGCCGCACGGCCTGCAGCAGGCCGAGGGGGACCGCGATGACGACGGCGAGCGCGGTCGAGAGGACCGTGAGGAGCAGGGTCTTGGGCAGCCGCTGCCTGAGCAGGTCGAGCACGGGCGAGTTGAGTTTGTACGAGTCGCCGAGGTCGCCGGTGAACAGGCGCTTGAGGTACATGACGTACTGCGTGGGCAGCGAACGGTCGTAGCCCTGCTGGTGGTTGAAGTCCTGGATCTGCTGGGGCGTGCCCTTGGGGCCGAGGATGGCGCGGGCCGGGCCGCCGGGCAGCATGTGCAGGAGCACGAAGACGATGACCGACACCAGGAAGAGCACGACCAGCGCCTGGAGGAAGCGCTTGACCAGAAAGCCGGTCACTTGTCGGCCTCCTTCTCGTTGGCCTTCTTGTTCTTCTTGTCCTTGTTGACCTTGTCGGACTTCTTGGCCTTCTTGACGAAGTACCAGTCCTGCGGCGCGAACGTGACCGTCGGGTTCTGCTCGACGCCCCGCAGGTCGTTGCGGATCACCGAGACCTGGTACGCGGGGTTGGGCAGCCACATCACCGGCAGCTGCTCGGCGAGGTACTCGCCGTACGCGTGCACGGCCTTCATGTCCGGCGCGTACTGCACGGCGCGGATCACGCGGTCGGCCCTCTTGTCGCTGTAGTTGCCGAAGTTGGCGGACGCGCCCGTGGAGAAGAGCTGCTCGCCGCTGGGGTTGAGGGGGTAGTACCAGCTGCCCGCCGTGCCGAAGAACGACATGTCCCAGTCGCAGCCGGGGTCCTTGGCCGTGCACGGGACGGAGTTGCCGAGCACGGAGTTGAGCGGCTGCTGGCGCACCGTCAGCTCGATGCCGGCCTTGGACAGGGACGACTTGAGCTCCTGCATCGTGTTCGTCGTCTCCGTGGAGCCGGACTGCGAGAGCAGCGTCAGCTTCAGGGGCGCGTCCTCGTCGATGCCCTTGCCGCACTGGTCGGGCCCGGTCCCCGGGCGTACGCAGCGCGCGGTGCCGTCCTCGACCCGCCAGCCGTGCGCGGACAGCAGGGCCTTGGCCTTGGCCACGGAGAACGGGTACTGGTTGCGCTCCATGGCCTTGGACAGGTACTGGCTCTTCGGGGTGACCGGCACCGGGCCGAGCGTCGGGGTCGCGCTGCCCTGCCAGATGACCTCGCTCATCGCCTTCTGGTCGACGAGGTGCTGCATGGCCCGGCGGATGTACAGCTGGCGCAGCAGCGGTCCGGCGTGGGTGGAGTTGAAGTTGTAGACGATGTACGTGGCCGCCCAGCCCTCCCACGGGTCGACGCGGTAGCCCTTGTCCTCGAACTTCTCCTTCTGCGCCATGACCGACGGCGGGATGTAGCCGTAGTCGACGCCGCCCGAACGCAGCACGTTGTACTCGGAGTCGGCGGTCGTGAAGGGTTTGAAGACGACCTTGTCCAGGTGCGGGCGCTGTGACGCCGGGCCGGTGAACCTGTCGTTCGGGACGATGGTGACCTGGCCGTTGTCCCGCCATCCGGCCAGCTTCCAGGGGCCGTTGACGGTCTTCCACAGCGGGTCGGAGCCGTAGGAGCCAAGGCTCTTGGCGTGCCGCGTGAGCCGGGCGAAGACCGCCTTGGCGCCCTTCTTCGTGCGGTCGTGGTCGCCGATCCGGCCGCCGTCGGACGTGGCGTCCCAGGCGTGCTGGGGCAGGGCCCGCACGAGGGTGAGCTGGTTGGCGGTGAACCAGTCCGGGTTGTAGGCGCGGCTGAGGCGCAGCCGCACGGTGTGGTCGTCGACGGTCTCGAAGCGCCGTACGTTGTCGGGCATCGTGCCGACCGAGTAGTTGCCCCACGACGTCTTGTTGGCCTTGACGAGGTTGAACCAGAACTCCAGGTCACGGGCCGTCACCGGGGTGCCGTCGGACCACTTGACGCCCTTGCGCAGGGGTACGGTGACGGTCTTGTTGCCGTCGGTGTACGTCGGCTTCAGGCCGAGGGTGCTCGGGCCGTGCGTGGTGAGCTCGCCCTTCGCCTTGTCGAGGACGGCGTCGTACACCGGCGTGAACAGGAGTGAGGAGATGCCGTAGTTGTAGGAGGCGCCGTAGCCGGGCGCGCCGATCGGGAAGATCCAGTTGGGCGTCGCGGCCGGGGGCAGCGCCATGGTCGCGGTGCCGCCCTCGACGGGGGTGCCGCCGGTGGGGCCCATGTCGATGCGGCCGCCTTCGCGGACGCAGCCGGTCAGGGCCGCGAGGACGAGGCCTGTGGCCGCGGCTGCCTTGAGTGCGCGCATGGTGGACGGCCTCCAAACGGGACACGAGCGGTGCCGATGTCCGGCCGGTGATCGGCGGGATGGCGCCAGACGCTAGGCCGCCGGGGAAAAGCAAGTCAATAGCTTTGTTCGGTTGATTGGGCGATTTCCGGGAAGGTCTGGCCAACGTGGCGAGCATCTGCGTACCGTTCCATCGACGGTCGAATGAACTGCTCGAAGAAACGAAGGAATTGGGGGCCATGTGGCCGGAACAACCGTCGGCGAGCCGGGATCGACGCAGCACATCCTGCAGCTGGTCTCCTCGGGGGCCGCGTCGTCACGGGCCGACCTCGTCCGCGAGCTCGGCCTCGCCCCGTCGACCGTCTCGGCGCGGGTCCAGGAGCTGGTCGGCGCGGGCCTGCTCACGGAGTCCGGCGAGGGCGCGTCCCGCGGCGGCCGCCGCCCCCGCCTCCTTCGCGTCCGCGCCCAGGGCGGCGTCGCCCTCGCCGCCGACCTGGGCAGCCACCACGCCCGGCTCGGCGCCGTCGACCTCGGCGGCGGTGTCCTGGACGCCGTCGACCTGCCGCACGACATCACCGCGGGCCCCGAGCCGGTCGTGGACTGGCTGTGCGAGCGCGTCGACGAACTCGCGGCGCGCCAGCGCGAGGCGGGCCGCGCGGTGCGGGCCCTCGGCGTCGCCTTCCCCGGACCCGTGCAGCCCGCCGAGGGCCGGGTGCTCAGCCCGTCCCGCATGCCCGGCTGGCACCGCTACCCGCTGCGCGCCACCCTCGCCGAACGCCTCGGCATGCCCGTGACCGTCGAGAACGACGCCACGATGATGGCCGTCGGCGAACACCGCGCCGCGCGCGCCGAGCTCGACCACCTCGTCGTCGTCAAGGCGGGCCGCGGCATCGGCAGCGGCGTCATCGCGGCGGGCCGCCCGCACGACGGCGCCAACGGTTCCGCGGGGGACATCAGCCACGTCCGCATCGAGGCGGCGGGCGACCGGCCGTGCAGCTGCGGCAACATCGGCTGCCTGGAGACCGTCGCCAGCGGCGCCGCCCTCATCCGCGAACTCGCGCGGCAGGGCGTCGAGGTGGCCTCCACCGGGGAGCTGCTGCGCCTGGTCGCCGACGGCGACCCGCAGGCCACCACGCTCGTCCGCACCGCGGGCCGCCACATCGGCACCGTCCTGTCCGTCGTCGTGAACTTCTTCAACCCGCAGGCCGTGGCCCTCGGCGGCGTCCTCGCCACCGCCGAGCCGCTCGTCGCCGCCGTCCGCGGCGTCCTGTACGAGCGCTGCCTGCCGCTCGCCACCGCGGACCTGGAGATCACGACGACGGTGACGGGCCCGGACGCGGGCCTCCTCGGCGCGGGCCTGACCGCCCTGCGCCACCACCTGCTGACCGCACAGGAAGAGAGCACCCCCGCATGACCGCCCCGACGCCCTCGCACGCCCCCGTCACCGGCCGCCGCCTGCGCATCGGCATCGGCGGCATCGGCATCGAGTCCTCCACGTTCTGCCCGCACCGCTCCACCACCGACGACTTCCGGCAGACCCGCGGCCAGGAACTCCTCGACCGCTACGCCTGGACGCGCGACGACAGCGACCTCACCTGCCTCGGCGGCCCCGTGGAATGGGTGCCGCTGCTGCACGCCACGGCCCTGCCCGGCGGCCCCGTCGAAGCCGAGTCGTATCTGACCCTCAAGGACGAGCTCGTCACCCGCATCCGGCAGGCGGGCCCGCTCGACGGCCTCGTGTACGACATCCACGGCGCCATGAGCGTCGTCGGCCTCACCGACGCCGAGGCCGACCTCACCGAGGCGGTGCGCGCCGCCCTCGACTCTGTCGGCACCCCTGACGGCACCGGCAGGCCCATGATCTCCACGGCCATGGACCTGCACGGCAACGTCTCGCACCGCTTCGCCGTACCCGTCGACCTGCTCACCGCGCACCGCCTCGCCCCGCACGAGGACGCCTGGGAGACCCGTGAGCGGGCCGCCCGCAACCTGGTGCGCTGCCTGCGCGAGGGCAAGCGGCCGCACCGCGCCTGGGTGCAGGTCCCGGTGCTGCTGCCCGGCGAGAAGACCAGCACCCGCCTGGAGCCCGCCAAGTCCCTGTACGCCTCGCTCGCCGGGATCGAGCGCCTGCCCGGCATCCTGGACGCGGCGCTGTGGGTCGGCTACGCCTGGGCCGACGAGCCCCGCTGCCGGGCCGCGATCGTCGTCACCGGCGACGACGCCGAACGCGCCGCGGCCGAGGCCGAGAAGCTCGCCCGGCGCTACTGGGACGCGCGCCGCGACTTCGTCTTCGTCGGCCCCACGGGCACCGCCGACGAGTGCATCCAGAAGGCCCTGGCCTCTACCCAGCGGCCCTTCGTGATCAGCGACTCCGGCGACAACCCCACCGCGGGCGGCGCGGGCGACCTCGCGTACATGCTGCGCAGGCTCCTCGCCCACGACGCCATCCGCTCCGGGACGGTCACCGCCGTCCACCCGGGCATCACAGACCCGGTCGCCGTCGCCCGGTGCTTCGCGGCGGGCGTCGGCGCGGAGGTGACGCTCTCCGTCGGCGGCAAGGTCGACACCGGCCACGGCGGCCCGTACGAACTCACCGGCACCGTCGAGGCGTTGCAGCGCGCCGCCGACCAGAAGGACCGCGCGGAGGGCGGCGCCTACGACCGGGGCGTCGACATGGCGGCGGTGCGCGTCGGCGGCCTGACCGTGATCCTCGTCGAGCGCCGCAAGCCGTTCCACACCCTCGCCGACTTCCTCGGCCCCGCCGACGGCGGCCTCGGCATCGACCCGCGGACGTACGACCTGGTCGTCGTGAAGATCGGCTACCTGGAGCCGGAGCTGTACGACCTGGCCGCCGACTGGCTGCTCGCCCTCACCCCCGGAGGCGTCGACCAGGACCTGTTGCGGCTCGGCCACCACCGCGTGGAGCGGCCGCTGTACCCCTTCGACGAGGACGCGTACGAGGAGGGCGCGGGCCCCGACCTGACGGCGGCCCACCTGCCGCCGCTCGCCGTGTAGGACCCGCCGCCCAACACGCCCGGACGCGTACGTCTCGCACGTCGCACAAGAGAGGAACCCGCCGCCATGAAGCGTGCCGTCACCCTGTCCGCCCTGGTCTGTCTGCTCGCCGTCACCGCCGCCGCGCCCGCCGCACCGGACGCGGGCGGGCGGCACGCGCGCGACAAGGGCACCCTCCTCGACTCCGTACCGAGGAAGGGCGTCCTGCGCGTCTGCACGACCGGCGACTACCGCCCCTTCACGCACCGCGGGAGCGACGGCTCGTACAGCGGCATCGACATCAAGATGGCGCACGACCTCGCCAAGTCCCTCGACGCGAAGCCGAAGTTCGTGGCCACCACCTGGAAGCGGATCGCCGACGACGTGGCCGCCAGGCGCTGCGACATCGCCGTCGGGGGCGTCTCGATCACGCTGCCGCGCGCCCGCAAGGTGTCCTTCAGCGAGCCGACCCGCGAGGACGGCAAGACGCCGATCGCGCGCTGCGCCGACCAGGACAAGTACGCGACCCTGGAGCAGATCGACACGCCCGGCACCCGCGTGGTCGTCAACCCCGGCGGCACGAACGAGCAGTTCGCCCGCGCTCACATCAAGCGGGCCACCCTCACGGTCCACCCGGACAACACCACGATCTTCCAGGAGATCGTCGACGGCCGGGCGGACGTGATGATGACCGACGCGAGCGAGACCCGCTACCAGGCCAGGCTCCACCCCGAGCTGTGCTCCCTCCACCCCGACAAGCCCTTCACGTTCGCCGAGAAGGCCTACGCGGTGCCGCGCGGCGACGCGCCCTTCAAGGAGTACGTCGACCAGTTCGTGCACCTGGCGACGCACGACGGGACGTACGCCAAGTACGAGGCGGAGTGGATGAAGTAACGCCCCGCGGGCGGGACTAGAGCTCCCGGCGGAACAGTGCCGTCCACAGGAAGTCCTCGCCGAAGTGCGGTGACTCGGGCGGCTCGGGGCGCATGCGGCGCAGCTCGACCTCCGTCAGGCCGGAGAAGATCCAGCGCAGTGACTCCGGCGTGTAGGCGAGGCCGCCCTGGAGGCCTGCGTGCCGGTAGAAGTCCGCGTCGGACAGCTCCGAGCCCATGGCGCCCGCCGCGAAGCAGGTGAGGGCGTAGTGGCCGCCGGGCGCCAGCGCGCGGTCGAGCAGGTCCAGATAGCTGACGCGGCGGTGCGGCGGCAGATGGTGGAAGCACCCCGAGTCGTACACCAGGTCGTAGGGGCCGCCGAGCGCGGCCACGTCGAGGTCGAAGGCGTCCCCGAGGTGGAAGCGCACGTCGGCCCCGGCCTCGCGGGCGCGTTCCGTGGCCCAGCCGATGGCCCGCGGCGAGAGGTCGACGGCGTCCACGTCGAAGCCGAGCGAGGCCAGGTGCAGCGCGTTGCGGCCGGGGCCGCAGCCGAGTTCGAGCGCCCGGCCCGGCGCGATCAGGCCCTTCTCGAGGTGGGCGGCGAGGCTCTCGTCGGGCTTCGCCACGAAGAACGGCACCGGCTTGGAGCGGTCGGCGTAGAAGCCGTCCCACCAGTCGGCGCCACCGCCCTCGGTCCAGCGGTCGGCCTCCGGCGCGAACAAGCCGTCAAGGAGCTTCAGCACGTCGTCGACACTGCGTATGTTCCGGTCCATCCGAACCCCTTTCGCGATGCTCGGACAGTACCTGTGGAACGTATGAAATCCCAGGTCAGACGGTGTGCGGCCGGACGCGTGGGACGGCGTGTGCGGGGCGGCGGCGCACCCGTGCGAGGGATCACCCCCACCCCTTGGGGTACGGCCGTGCGAGCGCGGCCCGAGGGGCGTCAGGCGGGCATTCCCGGCTCCGCCGGAGCGGGTTTCTCCACGGATTCCGGCGGCGGCCCGCCCGCCGGGGCCGCTCCGCCCTCCGGGACCGCACCGCCCCGCCTGCGGTCGAGCAGGTCCCACAGGCTGAGCAGCGGCGTGGCCATCAGCGTCGTCACCAGGGCCACGACGACCAGCATCGAGAAGAGCCGGGGCGACACGATGCCCGCCGTGAGCCCGATGTTGATCGCGATGAGCTGCATCAGGCCCCGCGCGTTCATGAGGGTGCCGATGCGCAGGGCGACCCCCGGCTCCTCGCCGACGGCCCGCGCCGCGAGCCAGCACGCCCCGAACTTGCCCGCGATCGCGGCAAGGACGCAGCCGGCGGTGAGCAGCAGGAACGCGGTCCCGGCCAGGAGGCCGAAGTCCGTGTTGAGGCCCGAGTACGTGAAGAACAGCGGCAGGAAGACGATCCGGGCGACGGGCGCGACCGCGTCGACCGCGTGGTCCACGGCGGCGGAGCGGGGGAAGACGGTGCCGAGGCTGAACGCGCCGAACACCGCGTACAGGCCGATCTTGTCGGTGTACCAGGCCGCGAGGAACAGCGTGAGCACGGTGAGCAGCACGACCCGCTCGGGAGCGAGCCGGTCCAGGCGCCGCGCGATCGGCTCCCGCGCCCGCAGCAGCAGCGCGAGCATCAGGACGAGCCCGGCCGCGCCCGCCACGGCCTTGGCGAACGGCCCGGCGCTGTCCCGCGACAGGCTCACGACGCCCGCGAGCAGCACCCACGCGACGACGTCGTCCAGGGCGCCCGCGGCCAGCGAGATGGAGCCGAACCTGGAGCCGGTCAGGCCGCGTTCGGTGATGATCCGGGCGAGCATGGGGAACGCCGTGATGGCGAGCGTGACGCCGACGAACAGGCACGCCACCAGCAGCGACACGCCGTCCGGCAGGATGTCGACGGAGCCGTGCACCGCCCACACCAACCCGGCGCCGAGCGCGAACGGCACCACGATGCCCGCGACGGAGATCACCCCGGCCGCCCCGGCCACCGGCCGGACGCGGTCGGTGCGCAGCTCGTACCCGGCCTGGAACATGAAGACGACCAGGCCGATCTGCCCGGCGACGAACAGGACCGGGCGCAGCTCCTGCGGGAACAGGGCGTCCTGGACGCCGGGCGCGAGCAGGCCGAGGAGCGAGGGGCCGAGCAGCACTCCGGCGACCATCTCGCCGACGACGGGCGGCTGCCCCAGGCCGCGCAGGGCGAGCGCGGTGACCCGGCAGGTCACCAGGATCACGACGACGGCGAGGAAGAACGCGGGGCCGAGCTCGGTGGTGGACATGGTCGGCGCCCTTCGGCTCGGGGTGGGGGCCCGCCGTGGCGGGCGGTGGGGCGGGCTCGGGTCAGACCGGGTACGGGCACCGCGGCCGCCCCTCGGTGTCGTGCGTGGCGAAGTAGCGCGTGGCGAGCCGTCGGCGGCGGGCCGCGAGCACCATCCAGGTGCCGAGGCCGAGCTGCACGGGGGCCCGCCACACGTCCTCCCAGCGGTCCCGGACCCGCAGGAACGCCCGCGCGCCCAGGGCCACGGGCCGGGGCAGCGGCCGTGCGCGGCGCAGGAGGAGGCAGGGCGCGCGGTGCGGCAGCGACCGGGTGTGGGAGACCGGTGAGTCGAGGGTGAACCGGCGCAGGACCTCCCGCGTGGCGGCGCGCATCACCAGGGGCGCGAGGCGCCACGCGGGACAGGGGCGGTTGGCGGCGACGCCGAACGGGATGTGGTGGGCGTCCTTGGCCGCGAGCCGCTCCCAGCGCTCGGGCGTGAACGCGTCCGGGTCCTGGTAGCCGGTCGCGTGGTAGTCCGGATAGCTGAAGCACAGCACGGAACCGGCCGGAATGACGGGCGCGCCGTCCAGCGCGATGTCGGCGGTGGCGATCCGGTGGGCGATGCCGAACAGCGGATACAGGCGGAACGTCTCGTCGATGACGTGCTGCAGATAGCGCTCGTCGTCCGGGTCGCGGGTGAGGCGGCGCTGCACGTCGTGGTGGTGCGCCACGGCGAGCAGCAGATGGGCCATGGCCTCGGACAGCTGCACCACGGCCGTGTTGAAGAACGTGCCTTGCAGGTAGTACGCCTGCTCGCGCACGGTCAGGCCGCGGGGCAGCGGGTGCGGTACGGATCCGGTGGCGACGCGGTGCAGGAGGTAGCGGGTCAGGCGGTCGCGGCGCCTCATGTGCCGGGGCCGGGTGCACTTGAGGGCGCTCACCACGTCGTCGGCGTTGTCGGTGATGAGCCGCCGCACGCCCGGCGGGCACGGCTCGTGGAAGACGCGTTCGTGGAAGAACTCCGCCCACACCGGCATCATCAGATCGCGCAGCCGCACCAACGTGGCCCGCCCCGGCGCGAGTTCGTCGAGCACGGCGGCGGTGCAGCGGGTCGCCACCGCCGAGAGCTCCGTGGCGGAACCGGCGAGGACGGCGATGGTGGTGCGGGCGACCTCGTCGTAGCGGGGCCCGGACTCCAGGTGCTCCTGGTGGACGTGGGCGCCGGGGGAGAGCCAGTACCAGAACAGGTCGGAGAGGGCCGCGCCCCGGCTGCGGCCGCCCGCCGCCGGGTGCCCGTACAGCTCCTCGAACTGCTCGGGCCCGACGTGGTCGTTGGGGAACGTGATGCCCTCGGCGCCGTTGAGACGGGCGAAGATCCGGGCGCGCAGGGCGACTACGGACGACGGCAGCCAGTACGGCGTGGACAGGGCCGCGACGACGGCGCCGGTGGCGACGAGCGCCGTCCTCCGGGCCGTCCCGCGCCCGGTCATGGCTGCCCGTGCCCGGCCCCGGGGCACGAACGGCCGACGACCAGGTCGGGCGTGAGGTCGGCGGGGGTGCGCCCGCCGCACAGCGCGAGGACGTGGTCGAACTCCTCGCGCAGCAGCTCCAGGACCTCGCGCACCCCCGCCTCGCCGGCCGCGGCGAGGCCCCACAGCACGGGCCTGCCCACGCCGACGGCCGTGGCGCCGAGCGCGAGCGCCACGGCGACGTCGGAGCCCTGGCGCACCCCGCCGTCGAGCAGCACCGGCACACGGCCCGCGACCGCGTCGGCGACGCGCGGCAGGGCGTGCACGGCGGCCGGGGCCGCGTCGAGCTGGCGGCCGCCGTGGTTGGACACCCACACGGCGTCGACGCCCTCGGCGACGGCGATCCGCGCGTCCTCGGGGTGCAGAACTCCCTTGAGCACGACGGGAAGCCGGGTCAGGTCGCGCAGGCGCCGCAGGTGCTCCCAGGACAGCGCCGGTGACATGGCGATGTGCCGGGTGCGGCCCGGGGGCGCGCCGGGCAGGTCGCGCATGTTCTCGGCGGCGAGCCCCGGCGGCAGGTCGTGGAAGCCGTTGCGCTCGTCGCGGGTGCGGCGGCCGAAGACCGGGGAGTCCACGGTGACGACGAGGGCCGTGCAGCCCGCCTTCTCCGCGCGGCGTACGAGGGCGGCGGTGACGTCGTCGTCCGGCTGCGGGTAGAGCTGGAACCACAGGGCCGCGTCCGCGCGCACCGCCCGCGCGGCCGCCGCGACGTCGGCGACGGACACGGTCGCCGCGACGCCGGTGACCAGGACGGTGCCCGCCCCGGCGGTGGCGCGGGCGGTGGCGCGCTCGCCGTCGGGGTGCGCGAGCCGGTGGAAGGCGGTGGGGGAGACGAGGGCCGGCAGCGTGGCGGCGTCGCCGAGCAGCCGGACCGTGAGGTCGCGCCGGTCGTTGCCGCGCAGCACGCGCGGCAGCAGCGCGAGGCGGCGAAAGGCGCGCTCGTTGTCGGCGAGCGCGGTCTCGGCGCCCGCGCCGCCCGCGAAGTAGTCGTAGTGGACGGGGTCGAGGACCTCGCGCGCCCGGTCGTGGAGTGCCGCGAGCGTCCGCATCACGCGTGGTCCGCGCCCGCCCGCGCCAGGCGGGTGCGCAGGAAGCGGAGGAGCGGGGCCCGGTGGACCTCCTCGCTGTCCCACTCGTTCTCCAGGTTCTCCGTGAGGTGGTGCTCGGCCTCGGGGACGGGAGCGGGGTCGGCGGGGCGTGCGCCGCCGGTGAACTCGCGGACCACCGGGTGCAGATAGCGCCCGTCGAGGCCGCTCGCGTCGCGCTGCGCGGGCCTGGTGACCTCGACGGTGAACGGATCGACGCGGTCGTGGTCGGCGCCGTACTCCAGGGTGACGCTGAAGTAGCGCTCGACGTCGCCGAAGTCACCGTCGGCGACCGTGCGGTGGAGATGGGCGACGGGCACCTCCTCGTGGTAGCGGAGGCCGCCGTCGGGGCCGACGAGCAGGGCGTCCGCGAGCACGCCGAACTGCTGCCACAGCGCGGAGCTGCGGTTGACGCGCTCGACGACGGCGTCCGCGGCGGCCGCCGGCGTGGGCGGCAGCTCCTTGCCCGGCCAGGGGACACCGTGGTAGCGCCGTTCGAGAATGTGGTGCAACGCCCGGACGCCGTAACGGAATCCATGGATGAATCCGCTCGTCGATTTCTTGAAGTCGCGGACCTGGGTGAGCGTGCCCGCGAAGTACAGATCGGGAACGTTCACGGATTCCCAGGCGTCGGTCTGCGCCGGAAACCGGTCATTGATCGTCAACTGCGGGCGGCATTCCGGGGCGAACGGGGAGGCATCGAATCGGAAGCCGGTGGCGAGAATGACGCGGTCGTACGGTATCTCCTTGACCACTTCGTCGACGCGGGCGAACGCGACGGCGACCAGATACGACCTGTCGGGGCGGCGTCGGATCGACAGGACCTTGCCATCGAGGAGCGCGTTCTGCGATTTGAGCTGGTAGGTGTCCAGGAAATTGTTGTTCACCGCACGCAGATGGCCGACGAAGTGGGTCTGCCACGCCATGCGAAGCGAGCCGGGTCCGGCCAGATGGATGACGGCGGCCGTCTCGATCAGATTGTCCGCGGTTTCGAAACCTGAATTCCCGCGCCCGATGATCAGCACCCGCTGCCCGGTGAAGTCGGCCGGGTCCACGGTGACGTCGCCGTACCGCTCGGCCGTCTCGACGCCCTCGATGTCCGGGACGTACGGCTGGGTCACGCCGGTCGCCACGATCAGGCGCCGGGCGCGGAAGACCGTGCCGTCCTCGGCGCGGGCGACGAAGTCCCCGGTGCCCGCCGGGGGGCCGGGCCTGGCGATCGAGGTGATGCGGGTGCCGTACCGGACGCGCAGACGGTGGGTCGCGGCGAAGTCCGCCAGATAGCGGACCAGGTCGTCGGCGGCGGGGAAGTAGCGCGGGGTGCAGCCGGTGAACAGTGGGGCGCCCTCGTCCGAGAGCAGCGAATTCCAGTCGGTGCGAAGGCGCAGCTCCGGGTCGTCCCAACCGGTGTGCACCTTGTTGATCGATATGAGCGTGCGATGCCGGGGGAATCGAGTGAAGAAGGTTCCCGGAGCCGTCCCTGACTCGACGATGAGATAGCTGTGGCCGGAGCGGTCAAGGAAATAACCGGCCTGGAGGCCCGCGGGCCCGGCGCCGACAATCAAGTAGTCAACCAACTCACCGTCAGACACGCCATTCTCCCGTCTCCGGCGAGCGTCCGTGACGCGTCCGGTGAGCGTCTCAAGCGAGCGGATATATCAAGGTAGTTGAGTCTTCAAGGGTCAGCCAGGGCGCCGCAATGTGGCGTGCGTCACAGTGAATTCCCGGGCGCGGGAATTCAACTCGACGATACGGTGGGCCTGATCGGTCCGGGCGCGGCGCATTTCGGCCAGAGGTCGCGGCCCCTATTGCTGCTGGTACGTACCACTGATACGCACTGCTCAGTGCCGCCCCATTCCGGCGCCATGCGGCCGGGCCCTCACCTGTCCTCCGGAGCGGATGCCACGTGGCTCACTCGACCGAACCGCCCTTTCCGCAGGCCCTCCTCGACGCGTTCCGCCGCCGTCCGGCGTCCGTGGCCTTCGAGCACCGCTCCCGCACCGTGACGCGCGGCGAGGTGCTCGCCCTCGTCACCCGGTGCGCGGCCGGGCTGCGCGCGGCGGGGCTCGGACCGGGGAGCTCCCTGGCCGTCGCCACCGGCGTCACCCCCGAGGGCTTCGCCGCCCAGATCGCCGGACACCTCCTCGGGTGCCGGGTGACGGGACTGCGGCCCGGCCTGACACCGCACCAGCTCGCGCACGTCCTCGCGGGCGGCATCGACACGGTCGTCACCGACGCGGCCACGGCACGGCCCGAACTCCTCGCCGCCGCACGGGAGCTGCCCGTCCTGCGCCTGGAGGCCGACCTGCTCGCCGCCCACCCGCACAGCGAAGCGCTCCCCGGCCGCGACCTCGTCGCCCGCGGCCGCCCCGACGACATCGCCCTCGTGCACCTCACCAGCGGCAGCACCGGCCACCCCAAGGGCTGCGCCCTGACCTACCGCGCCCTGACCGCGTCCTGGTCCTGGCAGCCCGCCCGCTGGGACGCGAGAACCACGCGCCTCGCGGCCGGATACCGGCGCTATCTGCTGTTCGGCACCCTGACGAGCGCCGTCATGTTCGAGCACCTCGGCCTGTGCCTCCTGGGCGGCGGCACCGCCGTCATCCCCGACCCGCCCCTGGAGTTCCCGCAGGTCATCGAGCGCCACCGGATCACCGCCCTGCTGATGACCGTGCCCCGCCTGCACCACGTGCTCGACGCGCTGCGCGACGAGGGGCCCGCCGGGCACACCGACCTGAGCGGCCTCCGCGTGCTGATCGTCGCCGGTTCGCCGCTCGCCCCGCACAAGCTCGCCGAAGCGGTACGCCTGATCGGGCCCGCCGTGCACCACGCGTACGGCCAGACCGAGACCGGCATGCTCACCCTGCTCACCCCCGACGACCTCGCCCACCGCGCCGACGCCACCCCCAGCGCCGACGGCGCCCTGAGCTCCGTCGGCCGACCCTGGGCGCGCACCGAACTGACCGTGCGCGACGCCGCGGGCGACCCGCTGCCCACCGGTGGCACCGGCGAGATCTGGGTGCGCACCCCCTGCGCCATGGCGGGCTACTGGCAGGACCCCAAGGAGACCGCGGAGGTGCTGCGCGGCGGCTGGGTGCGCACCCGCGACATCGGCCACCTCGACGACGAGGGCCGCCTCCATCTGACCGGGCGCGGCCGTGACGTCGTCATCGTGAACGCCGTCGTGCACTACACCGGCCCCATCGAGCAGGCCGTCGCCGCCCACGCCGACGTCGACCAGGCGTACGTGGTGGCCGCGCCGGACGAGCACACGGGCGAGGCCGCGCACGCCTTCGTCGTCCCGGCGCCCGGCCGCACCCCCGACCTGGCCGCCCTGCGCGAGCGCGTCGCGGCCGAACTGGGCGTGACCGGCATCCCGTCCACCCTCACCCTCGTGACCGACGTGCCGGTGGCGGCGAGCGGCAAGCCGGACAAGCGCGCCCTGCTCACCCGGATCCCGCCGCCCCGCACGACGACGCGCGCGGAGCCCAGGGGGCAACGGCCCGCCGGTCAACGCCCGTCCGGCCAGGCGTCCGCCGACCACGCCCGCTGACCGGACCCGGGCGGCGGTCCGCGCCGCGCGGCCCCGAGCGTGCCGAGCGGCCCCGAGCGCGCCGACCGGAACGGCTCACGACCGCGCGTCGACGACCTCCCGCGAGAACGCCCGCCGGTGGTCGCTCGGGGACACCCCCACGTGCCTGAGGAAGTGGTGGCGCAGATTGTTCGCCGTGCCGAGCCCGCTCAGTTCGCCGACCTTCTCGACCGGCAGGTCCGACGCCTCCAGGAGGCTCTGCGCCCGCGCCAGCCGCTGGTTGAGGAGCCACTGGAGCGGTGTCGTACCGGTGGCCGCCTGGAGCCTGCGGTAGAGCGTGCGCGGGCTCATCGCCGCCCGCCGCGCCAGGTCCTCGACCGTCAGCGGTTCGTCCAGGTGCCGGCGCGCCCACTCCAGGACCGGGGTGAGCCCCGCGTCGTCGGTCGAGGGCACCGACAGGTCGATGAACTGCGCCTGCCCGCCCGGCCGGTGGGCGGGCACCACCATGCGGCGGGCGAGCTGGTTGGCGACGTGCGCGCCCAGGTCGCGGCGTACGAGGTGCAGGCACAGGTCGAGCCCGGCCGTCAGGCCCGCGCTGGTCAGCACGTCCCCGTCGTCCACGTACAGGACCGAGTCGTCGACCCGGACCTTCGGGTAGCGCGCGGCGAGGTCGCCGGTGTGCTGCCAGTGCGCGGTCGCCCGGCGCCCGTCCAGGAGGCCCGCCTCGGCGAGCGCGAAGGCGCCGGTGCACAGCGACACCATCCGCGCGCCCGCGTCGTGGGCGTCGCGCAGCGCCTCGACCAGGCCCGCAGGCATCGGAGCGCCGTCCTCGACGACCGGGTCGGGCACGGACGGCACGATGACGGTGTCCGCCGACGCCAGGTCCGCGAGGCCGTACGGCGTGTTCAGGGACATGCTGAACGGCCCGGAGTCCGCGGGTCCTGCGGGCGAGCCGATGCCGCACAGGCGCAGGTCGTACCAGGGGTCGTGCAGATCGGGCTGCGGCTTGCCGAACACCGTGCACGGGATGCTCAGTTCGTACAGGTCCCAGGACGGGAGCCCGATCTCTTGGGTCACGACCACCGCGACGGAACCAGCGCTCATGCGGCGAGGATACGACGCCCACCGGCGTGGCAGGAATTTGGTGGCCGCCGTCACCACTGTCACTGTCCGCCGCTCCGGCCCGCTGCGAAGGTGGTCCTCACAAGCAAGATCGACGCGACCGGCCGCCACCGGGCGGACGCACAAGGAGCAGCACACGCAATGAACGCTGAACGACGCACCCCCGTGACCGTCATCGGACTCGGCTCCATGGGCACGGCCCTCGCGACCGCGCTGATCGAGCGCGGTCACCCGACCACCGTGTGGAACCGCTCCCCGCAGAAGGCCCGCGCCCTCGGCGAGCGCGGCGCCCACGTCGCCGAGACCCCCGAAGAGGCCCTGGCGGCCGCCGAGCTGGTGATCGCCTGCGTCCTCGACTACGACGCCCTGCACACCGTCATCGACCCCTTCGTCGGCACGCTCGCGGGCCGCACCCTCGTCAACCTCACGTCCGGCTCCCCCGAGCAGGCGCGGGAGTTCGAGACCTGGGCCGCGGGCCACGGCATCGCCTATCTCGACGGCGCCATCATGACCACCCCGCCGGGCGTCGGCAGCTCCGAGGTGATGTTCCTCTACAGCGGCTCCCGCGAGGCCTTCGACACCCACCGGCCCGCCCTCGACGTCCTCGGCGACCCGCTGCACCTCGGCGCGGACGCCGGTCTCGCCTCGCTGTACGACGCGGCCCTGCTCGGCGTGATGTGGGCCACGATGACCGGCTGGCTGCACGGCACCGCGCTCGTCGGCGCCGACAAGGCGAGGGCCGCGGAGTTCACGCCGCTCGCGATCCGCTGGCTCGGCACCGTGAACAACTTCCTCACCCGGTACGCGGGCCAGGTGGACGACGGCCGCTACCCGGGCGACGACGCGACCGTCGACGTCCAGATCGCCGCGATCGACCACCTCATCCACGCGGCGGCCGACCGCGGCGTCGACAACGCGCTGCCGGAGCTCCTGAAGTCGATGATGGAGCGCGCGCACGCCGCGGGCCACGGCCAGGACAGCTACGCGAGCCTCATCGAGGTGCTGCGCGGCAAGTGACCGGGTCCGCCCCGAAAACCGGCGGCGCGCCGGGCCCGCCGGATGCGATCATGCGCCGATGACCGACGAGCGGACACCGCCGGGCGACGACCGGACCGCCCTCTCCGGCACACCGGAAGACACCCACGCACCCGACGACACCCGTGTGCACGACGACGCCCGCGTACGCGCCTGGGTCCGCGAGGACTTCGGCGTCGCCCTCGACCGGCTCGACCCGGTGACGGACGGCGCGGACGAGGCGGCGTGGCTGTGGCGGGGGACGGGCGCGGACGGGCGCCGGTACGCCGTGAAGCTGAGCAAGGGCGGCTCGGCGGCCGGGCTCGTCGTCACCGCACGGCTCGCCGAGCACGGCCTGCCGGGTGTGGCCGGTCCGGTGCGCACCCGCCGCGGCGGGCTGTGGAGCGCGCGCGACGGCGGCCGCCTGACGCTCGTGCCCTGGGTGTCCGACGCCCCCGCGCTCGACGGCGCGATGGGGGCCGAACACTGGGCGGCGTACGGGGAGTTGCTCGCGCGGGTGCACGCGACGCCGGTGACGGACGAGCTGGCCGGCGCCCTGCCGCGCGAGGACTACACGCACGAGCGGCTCGCGTCCTTCGTCCGGGACGTCGACCGGCGCCTGCGCCGCGACCTCCCGCCCGGGGCCGACGCACTGCACCGGGCGGTCGCGGCGGAGTGGCGCGCGGCGACGGACCGGGCCGGGGAACTCCTCGACCGGGCCGCCGCGCTCGGCAGGGCGCTGCGCGCACGGCCCGCCGCGCCCATGGTCGTGTGCCACGGCGACCCGCACCTCGGCAACGTGCTCCTCGGCGGTCCCGGCCGGGTGTGGCTCATCGACTGGGACGACGCGGTGCTCGCGCCGCGCGAGCGCGACCTGATGTTCGTCATGGGCGGCGTGCTGTACTTCGCCCTGGTGGGCCCGCGCGAACAGGGCTGGTTCTTCGACGCGTACGGAGCCGTGGCCACCCCGGATCCGGACCGGCTCGCCTACTGCCGCGCGATCCGCGCCCTGGAGGACCTCGCACTTCCCGCGGCCCAGGTGGCCGACGCCGACCGCTGGTCCGAGGCGGAGCGCGTCGAGGCCCTGGCCGTCGTGCGCGGCGTGCTGTCACCGACGGGACTGGTGGAGCAGGCGCTCTCCTAGGGGGTGTCCGACGGGTGGGCGCTCGACGACCCGGTCCCGGCGTTGCCCGACCGGGGCGCCGTCACCAGCTGGACAGGTCCGCTCGCGACGGCTCGGGCCGCCGCTGCGACGGCATGGAGGGCAGGCTCGCCGTCGCCACCGACGTGCGCGCGAGCCGGTCCGCCAGGGAGCGGGACGAAGGGGACAGGGCCGGCAGCGCGTTGAACGCCCACAGGGCGACCGCGGCGAGCCAGCAGAGGACGGACAGGACGATCCGGCCCTGGACGAGCAGGCAGCACGCCACCGCGTACACCGCCACGTCGGCGGCGGTGGTGACGGCCGCCCGCACGGCCGCGCGGGACGAGGTGTGCGGCGTGACGCGCAGCCCCATCAGGGCCTTGCCGAGGGTCCGCCCGGCGAACCTGAGCGTGGCCCACTGGTACAGGAACGTCAGCACCACCAGGGCGGCGAAGGCCTGCTGGACGTAGCCGACGGAGTCCTGCCACAGCGAGTCGACGAGGTCCTGCCCGGCGCCCCGGGCGTCACCGCCGGACCTGACGAACTCCCAGCCGCCCCTGGCCGCCAGCTCGGGCACGTCGGTGAGGAGCGCGCTGACGCGGTGGAACGTCAGGACCGCGAGCCCCGACGCCGCCGCCACCACCAACGCGAAGTCGATGAGCCACGCGCCAACGCGGCGAAACTTCGGCACAGTTGTCCCCCAAGACCGTTTCCCCGGCTGCTTCCCCGACCGCTTCCCCCGGGCCGACCTCGGAACGGTAGCAACCGGGCCGCCGTCGGCGGGCCGGTCCGGCGAGACGGAGGAGCTGCTTCCGCTACGGCCGCGGGGGCGGCCTAGGCTCCGCACATGGCCGACGACACGCTCATCGACCGCCTCGCGGGCGGTTCGTACCTGCTGGTCACCACCTACCGCAAGGACGGCACGGGCGTGCCGACCCCGGTCTGGGTCGTGCGGGACGGTGCCGCGCTCGGCATCTGGACGGCCGCGGACAGCTGGAAGGTGAAGCGGATCCGCCGGAACGCGGAGGTCCGGGTCGGGCCCTGCGACTTCCGCGGGCGTCCGACGGGGGAGTCGATTCCAGCCATGGCCGAGGTGTGCGACTCGACGACCACCGCGCGCTATCGGACACTCGTCGCGCGCAAGTACGGAATGACGGGGCGCCTCACGCTGTTGGCCAGCAGGGCGCGTCGGGGGCTGAGCGGCACGGTGGGTATCCGTATCACTCTCTCTGCGTGATCAAGCGCGAGTGATGTGTCCTGAAATACCGCATCATGGACGGGAATTGGACGTGCGGTGAACGTGTGGAGACGCACGTCACACCCCTTGACTTCCCCCTAGTCCATGAGATCTACACCTATCTGTCGCGTCTCCTACCCGAGGATGACCCGCCCTTCCGGCGACTACATCAGGCGTGGGCGCAGAGTCCGGCCCGCAGTCTGACTTCCCCGGAGAATGCGTCCCTCAACATGGAGTAGATCCTGCCGACCCACCCTGACGTGCGCACCCGTGCCGCCGGGAGGTCGGCCCTGCCTGCCAATCCCGACGGGAGTCTCTTTCGCCGTGGCTACGTTCCTCTACAAACTGGGCCGAATGGCCTTCAGACGGCGCTGGTGGATGGCACTGATATGGGTGCTGCTGTTCATCGGTGCGGGCGTCGCTGCGTCGTCGGCTCCCAAAGCGCCCGCCGACAGCTTCTCCATGCCCGGCACGGAGTCGCAGAAGGCCTTCGACCTGCTCGATGAGCGGTTCCCCGAGACCAGCGCCGACGGTGCCACCGCCCGCGTAGTCGTCCGCGCCCCCAAGGGCGAGAAGATCGACGCCGCCGAGAACAAGGCGAAGGTCGAGAAGCTGGTCGACCGCCTGGGCAAGGGCGCGAAGGTCACCAAGGTCGACGACCCGTTCAAGACGAACGCGGTCAGCAAGGACCGGACCACCGCCTACGCGACCGTGTCGTACAAGGTCACCGGCATGGAGCTGAGTGACAAGAACAAGGAAGCCCTCACCAAGCTCCTCGAGGACACCCGCAAGGACGGGCTGACCGTCGAGGCGGGCGGTGACGCCGTCGAGACCGAGCAGTCGATGGGCGGCAGCGCCGAGATGATCGGCATCGCGGTCTCCGCGGTGGTCCTGATCATCACGTTCGCCTCGCTGGTCGCGGCGGGCATGCCGATCCTGACCGCGCTCATCGGCGTCGGCATCGGCATCTCCAGCATCACGGCGCTCGCCAGCACCCTGGAGCTGTCCAGCACCACCTCGACGCTCGCCATGATGATCGGTCTCGCGGTCGGCATCGACTACGCGCTGTTCATCGTCTCGCGCTACCGAGCGGAGATCGCCGAGGGCCGGACACCGGAGGACGCGGCCGGCCGCGCCGTCGGCACCTCGGGTTCCGCCGTGGTGTTCGCCGGACTCACCGTGGTCATCGCCCTCTCCGGCCTGGCCGTCGTCAACATCCCGCTGCTCACGAAGATGGGCCTCGCCGCAGCCGGCACCGTGGTGATCGCCGTCCTCATCGCGCTGACCCTCATCCCGGCCCTGCTCGGCATCGCGCCCCGCAAGGTGCTGCGCCGCAAGGACCGCAAGAAGCCCGTCGGCGTTCCGTTCGCGGACGCGCACGGCAAGCCCAAGCTCGGCACCCGCTGGGCCCGGTTCGTCCTGCGCCGCCCGCTGATCGTCCTGATCTTCGCCGTCGTCGGCCTCGGCGCCATCGCCGCCCCGGCCGCCAAGCTGGAGCTCGGCCTGCCCGACGAGGGCACCTTCGCGCCGGACACCACCCAGCGCAAGGCGTACGACATGCTGTCGGACTCCTTCGGCAACGGCTTCAACGGCCCGCTGACGGTCGTCGTCGACAAGGACAAGGGCGCGGGCGCCGCTGCGAAGGAAGTCGGCGAGGCGTTCAAGAAGTTCGACGGCGTCGTGAGCGTCACCCCGTCCACGCCGAACAAGGCCGACAACGCGGCGATCATGACCGCGGTGCCGAAGACCGGACCCAGCGACGCCGACACCGAGAAGCTGGTCAAGAAGATCCGCTCCGACATCAGCGACGTGGAGTCCAAGACCGGCTCCGAGGTCCTGGTCACCGGCGCGACGGCCATGACCATCGACTTCTCGCAGACCCTCGACGACGCGCTCATTCCGTACCTCGCGCTCGTCGTCGGCCTGGCCTTCCTGCTCCTGATGCTGGTCTTCCGCTCCATCCTGGTTCCGCTGAAGGCGGCCCTCGGCTTCCTCCTGTCGGTCCTCGCGGCGCTCGGCGCGGTGGTCGCGGTCTTCCAGCAGGGCCACCTCGCCGACCTCTTCGGCGTGGAGCAGCCCGGCCCGATCATGAGCATGATGCCGATCTTCATGATCGGTGTGGTCTTCGGTCTGGCCATGGACTACGAGGTGTTCCTCGTGACGCGTATGCGTGAGGCGTACGTCCACGGCGAGCGCCCGGGCGAGGCCATCGTCACCGGCTTCACGCACAGCGGTCGCGTGGTCGCCGCCGCCGCGATCATCATGATCAGCGTCTTCTCCGGCTTCATCCTGGAGGACGAGGACATGATCAAGATGATGGGCTTCGGTCTCGCCGCGGCCGTCCTGTTCGACGCCTTCGTCGTCCGCATGGCGATCGTCCCGGCCGTCCTCGCCCTGCTCGGCAAGGCCGCCTGGTACCTGCCGCGCTGGCTGAACGCGCTCCTGCCGAACGTCGACGTGGAGGGCGAGAAGCTCCACAAGATGCTCGGTGACAACAACGGCGGCGGGCCCGCGCCCGACGCCGACCCGGAGCGTCAGCTGCAGCCGATGCGCTGACCTGCGGCACCCGTCCGCGGACCCGCGGACACCATGGTGGCCCGGTGACCTTCTCGGTCGCCGGGCCACCGCGCGTTCGGCGGCGGCCCCCGGAGGGTGAAGGCGGCGGATCACCGCGTCCGGGCGTCCAGGATCGCGGCGTGCGGGCGCGTCAGATAGGGAGCCCAGAAGGCGTCCGACGGGGCGGGCTCCGCGGTGTCGGAGACGACGTGCGCGCGCCACTTCGGCGCGGCGAAGCCCGCCTCGCGCAGTGCCGTGTCCAACGTCGCCGCGGTCCAGTAGCGGGCGGTGAAGCGGGCGCTGCGCTCGCCGACGGTGAAGCCGAAGTCGACCGGCGCGGTGTCGCGGCGCTCGGCCACGGAGAGCCGGAAGCCGTAGCGGGCGTAGTGCTCCGCGTCCGGATGCAGGTCCGGGTGGATGGGCAGGGTCAGGAGGCGCCCGCCGGGACGCAGCGCCGACGCGATGGTGCGGCACATCGCCACGAGTTCGTCGTACGTGGTGGCGTGCGGCAGCACATACACGCCGAGCACCAGGTCGAAGGCGCCGCGCAGCCGCTCCGGCAGCGCCGTGACGTACTCGATGCCGAGCCCCTCGGACTCCTCCCGGCGCCGCGCGTGGTCGATCATGCCCTCCGACACGTCGAGGCCGACGACGCGGCGGGCGCCGCTCCGCGCGAGCAGCCGGGTGTACACGCCGCTGCCGCACCCGAAGTCCAGGATGTCCCGGTCCCCGATGGCGCCCAGGTGGTGCAGGACCGTGGGGAACTCCAGGCCCTGCCGGAAGGGCAGGGCCGCGGACTCCTCGTAGATCTGGGCGAGCTCGTCGAACTGACTGTGTGTCACGCCTGTGCCTCCCTGGCCGCTGCGTCCAGTGTGGCCGGTGAGGCGGGAACGCGGGAGGCGTGTCTTCGTCAGGCGGTGGCCGGATCCTTGGCTTCCGGATCCACGGCGGCCGGAGTCGCGACGGCCGGGTGCAGCAGGTCGTCGAGGTCGAGGCGGCGCAGCAGGTCGGCCTGGAGCCGCTGGGCGGTGGCGTCGACCTCCGCGGCGCCGTCCTGGAGGAAGTCGACGGAGGTGCGGAAGGGCCGGGTGCCGTGGGGGAGGCCCACCACGCGGGCGATCTCGTCGGCGACGGCCCGCGGCGTCGCGTCCGGCGGGCTGAGCGCGGCGAGCCGGTCCATGATGTGCTGCTCGACGCCCGCGAGCCTGCCGTACGCGGCGGCGGTGGTGCCGTCGGCGGGCCGGGTGCCCTCGCTGAAGTGGACGGTGCCCGTGGTGATGGCGCCGGGCACGACGACGGCCACCTCGACGCCGTAGCGGGCGACTTCGTAGCGGGTCACCTCGGCCAGCGAGTCCATCGCGGCCTTGGCGGCCTCGTACGGGCCCTGGAAGGGGTAGATCATCCGGCTCGTCGTCGAGCCGACGTAGAGCAGCAGGCCGCGGCGCCGGGCGCGCATGTGCGGCAGGACGGCCCGGTTGACGCGGTGCGGGCCGATGGCGTTGGTGTCGAGGATCGCGGCGAGCTGGGCGTCGGTGAAGGCCTCGGTCACGCCCGCGCCCAGATGGGCCGCGTTGTGCACGACGGCGTCGAGGTGGGGGCGCTCGGCGAGGACGGTGCGGACGGCGGAGTCGGCGGACTCCTGGCTGCCGACGTCGAGTTCGACCACGCGCACGTCGACGCCCGCGTCGGCGGCGTACGTCCGCAGGGCCTCGGCCCGTGGCGCGTTGCGCCCTTCGGTGTCGCGCAGGCTGGCGTAGACGGTGTGCCCGGCCTCGGCCAGGGCGCGGACGGTCTGGTTGCCGATGCCCGTACCGGCACCGGTGACCAGGAGGGTGAGGGGCGGCATGGGTGCGCTCCGATCTGCGGGGACGGCGGGGTACGGGTGTGGGGACGGGCGGGTGCCGGGGTGGGGGCGCCGGGGGCGGCGTCCCCACCGGCGACCGGGGCGTCAGCGGGTCGTGTAGCCGCCGTTGAGGAAGAGCGTCTGCCCGTTCGCCCACCAGCCGTCGGTCAGCAGGTGCCGCACCCACGGGACGATGTCCTCGATCTTGGTGAGGTCGCCGTTCATCGCCGACGACTTGTGGTAAGCGATGGAGTCGTCGTCCTCGGCCGGGTAGAAGAACCCCGTGTCCATCGGTCCCGGCGCGATGTTGTTGACCGAGATGTTCCGGCCGAACAGCTCCTTGGACAGGGCCCGCGTGAAGTGTTCCACCGGAGCCTTGCTGCCCGCATACGTCGAGTACAGGCCGGTGTAGGCGGCGAGCAGGGACGTCACGATCGTGATGATCTTCCCGCCGTCCTCGACGCGCCGCGCGGCCTCGCGCATCACGAAGAACGCGGCCTTGGAGTTGACCGCGAACATGCGGTCGTACTCCTCCTCGGAGATCTGTGTGAGCGGCTTCTTCAGGACCATCCCGGCGGTGTTGACGCTGTAGTCCAGCTTTCCGAAGCGGCCCACGACCTCGTCGAAGACCCGCTCGACCTCGGCGGCCCGGGTCAGGTCCGCCTGGAGGGCGAACGCCTCGCCGGGGCCCGCGTTGATCTGCGCGACCACGTCCTCGGCCTTGGAGCGGGAGGAGTCGCTGTTGTAGTGGACGGCCACCTTCGCGCCTTCGGCGCCGAGGGTGGTGCTGATCAGTCCGCCGAGATTGCGGGACGCGCCGCCGACGAAGGCGACCTTTCCTTCGAGAGTCTTGTCCGGGGTGGTGACCATGACAGCCTCCTAGCAGGTGGGTCGGGCTTCGCCTCAGACTCGCCTTCGGGGCCGCCGCAGATCTTGAACGATTCCATCGCTTCTGGAACGAATCGCTCATGGGTGGGCGAAACGGAATCCGTCAGGCCCGCTCACTCCCGTCCCGGAGCGTGCGGGGTGTGACGCCGGTGTGCTGTCGCATCGTGCGCGTGAGATGGCTCTGGTCGGCGAAGCCGAGCTCCAGGGCGATGTCCGCGATCGGCGCGTCCGTGGTCAGCAGGGCCTTGCGGGCCCGGTCCAGGCGGCGCTGGGTCACATAGCGGTGCGGGGACTCGCCGGTCGACGCGCGGAAGGCCCGGGTGAAGTGCGAGGCGCTGATGCCCGCCACGGCGGCTAGGTCCTCCAGGGTCACGCGCGCCGCCAGGTTGTCGTGGATGTAGTCGAGGACCTCCGCGAGGCGCCGGGGCGGCAGGCCGCCGTCGCGTACGGACAGGTCGCCCGCGTTCGTGGAGATCCGCAGGATGACGGCGCACGCCGCCTGCACCAGGGACTCCGCGTACAGCGGATCCGCGGGCCCCGGCCCCTCGAACTCCGTCACGAGCCGCTCCACCAGCATCGTCAGGAGCGGATCGGTGAAGTGGAACTTCGGCTCCACCCGGAACCGGCCCCGGGCGCCCTCCTCGGCCGCCATCCGTTCGAGGCGCTCCGGGGCGACGGCGAGCAGCATCAGCTCGGCGTCGTCCGTCCAGCGCGGCTGCGACGGGACGCCCGCGGGATGGATGACGGCCTGGCCCGGGTGGAAGCGCCCCCGGAGTTCCATACCGCCCGCCGTGCAGCGCAGCTCCGTCGGCCGCCCGGTGTAGATCCCCAGGAGATGCATCGACGGCGTCGTCACGGGAGGCGTCTCCCCCTTGCCGACCGCCCGCTCCACGGCCCGCTCCACCACCGCGTGCCGCAGCTGGCCGCCGCTCCCCGACAGCCACCGCACATGGGGCTTGATGCGCGAACCGCTCACCCTTCCATGGTCGCCCAGCGCCCGCAGGCGTGCCTCCCGAGGGCTTGGGGCAGGGCCTGGGTCAGGGCTTGGGCGGGGCGGACGGAAGGCGGACGGAGGCCGGTGCCTGCGGGGCGGGTGAGGTTCCAGTGTCGGATGTGCCCACAGGGGTCGGTCTCTGGCGTGAAGGACCAGTTCGGCGTAATTCGTTCCGGTGTGAACTCAACTTAAGCGTCGGGCCACGCGTCCGTGCTAAGGGCTGGATGGTTCATGGACAGGCCTCGTGGCCGGGCTGTTCGCCCGGGGGCGGAGGAGGTGGGCCATGATCGGGGTCGATACGGACCGGTTGGCCGTGGTGGGGCTCGAGGCGCGCAGGGCGCGCGACGCACGGCTCGCGGGCGCCAAGGCGGCGCACCTGGCACGGGCGGCGGGCGCGGGCCTGCCGGTCCTGCCGGGATTCGTGCTCGTGCCCGCGCGCGACACGGAACCCGGGCCGCACGGCGAGGACGAACTGCGGCGCGCCTGGCGCGAGTTGAGCCACGACGGGGTGCGCGCCCTGGTGGTGCGCTCCTCGTCCGCGTACGAGGACACCGCCGAGTCGTCCATGGCGGGACTCTTCGACACGGTCCTCGACGTGCGCGGCTGGAGCGACTTCACGGCCGCCGTCCAGCGCGTGCTCCGCTCGGCGCACCGCTCGCCGCTGCGCGGCGCGGGCCCGGGTGCGGGTGCGGGTGCGAGCCTGGACGGGCCGCCGCCGGACGACGCCATGGCGGTCCTCGTCCAGCCGATGGTGCACGCGGCCGTCGGCGGCGTCGTGTTCAGCGCCGACCCGCTGGCCGGGCGGCAGGACCGGATGGTCGTCAGCGCGGTGTCCGGCGGCCCCGACCGGCTGGTCAACGGCAGTGTCCAGGGCGTCCGTTACCACCTCACCCGGCACGGCCGCCTGGTGCACACCGAGCCGGACGAGCCGCGCGAACGGCGGCTCCTGGCCCGGGGCAGGCAGCTGCGCCTGCTGCGCCTGGCCCGCGACGCCCAGCGGGAGTTCGGCGGCCCGCAGGACATCGAGTTCGCGTTCGACGCCGACGACCGGCTCTGGCTGTTCCAGACCCGCCCCATCACCGCCATGCCGGCACGGCCGCCGCGGCGCGCCCGGCTCCTCGGCCCGGGACCGGTGGCGGAGACCTTCCCCGGGGTGCTGCAGCCGCTGGAGGAGGACCTGTGGGTGGCCCCGATGGCGCACGGCCTCGCGGTGGCCCTCGACGTCGCGGGTGCCGCGCCCCGGCGCCGACTGCGCCGCCTGCCCGTCGTGACCACCGTCGACGGCCGCGCGGCCGCCGACCTGCACCTCCTGGGTGCCGTGCCCGCCACCCACCCCTTCCTGGCCTTCCTGAACCCGGCGCCCGCCGCGCGGCGCGCCGCCGCGGCCTGGCGCATGGGACGGCTGCGCACGACGCTGCCGATGCTCGCCCTCGACCTGACGGCCGACGTGGACCGCTACCTGGCCGAACTGCCCGCACCCGCCGAGCTGTTGAGCGGCCGGCTGCTCGCCGCCCTCTCCTGGGGCCGGACCGTCCTGTCCGCGCTGCACGCCCAGGAGTCCCTTGCGGGCGCCCTGCTCGGGCAGGGCTCGGGCGCCACCGCGGTCGGCGAGGCCCTCGCCGTCCTCTGCGAGGCCCGCGCCGACGAGCCCGACGACGCCCGGCTCGTCGCCCGGCACCCCGTCCTGCTCTCGCTCCTGCCGCCGACGCTCGGCCCCCGCGCCCCGCTGCCCGCGCGCACGGGCCGGACCGGCGCGCCCCGCGGCACGGCCGTGCTGCCCGCGCGCGAAGGGCTGCGGCTGCGCATCCGCTGGGTGCAGGAGATGCAGACCAGCATGGTGCGGGAGCTCGCCCGCCGCCTGACCGCCGTCCACCTCCTCGACGAACCGGACCGGATCGCCCTGCTGCGCTGGTCGGAGCTGACCGCGGCGGGCGACGGCAAGGGACTCCCGGCCGACCTGCCCGAACGCCTTCCGCGCCCGCCGCGCTCCGAGCTGCCCGCCGCCTTCCGGCTCGCCGCCGGACAGCCGGTCACCGAACCGGGCAGGCGCAGGGCGGCCACCGCGGGACAGGGCGCGGGCGGCGGCTTCGGCTCCGGCACCGCGTGGCACGGCACCGGCGAGCGCCCCCGCTTCCCGGTCCTCGTCGTGCGCGCCCTCGACCCGGCCCTCGCCCCGCTCCTGCCGGGCCTCACCGGCCTCGTCGCCGAGACCGGAAGCGTCCTTTCGCATCTCGCCGTGCTCGCCCGCGAGTACCAGGTGCCGACGGCCGTCGGGGTCCCCGACGCCCTGGACCGCTTCCCGGCGGGGACCCGCCTCACCGTGGACGGCGGTACCGGCGCGGTGGAGGTGGTGCGGATGGCGGCGGTCGGCGGGCCGCCCGGCGCCGCCGCCGGTGACGCCGACTACACGGAGGGCATGGCGTCATGAAGTACGTGAGCTATCTCTTCGGCGGACTCACCGCCGCCGCGGCCGCCTCGTACAGCGTCGTCTACCTCACCCGCTGGGAGTGGCAGCGCGCCCTCATCTGCGGTGTGCTGCTGCTCGTGGTCGAGGGCCTCCTCGTGTGCACGGTGCTCCTGAGCCGCCTGGGGCGCCTGGAGCGGCGCATCGCCGACTCCAGTCTGCGCACGGAGGAGGTGTGGCGGCGGCTCCAGGAGTCCCGCGCGGACGACGGCGTACGGTTCCGCTGGCTGGAGCCGCACGGCTCCGGCGGCACCCAGCACACGTATGTCTTCGTGCCCGTCCTGATGGCGGCCGGTGCGCTCCTCTCCGGCATCGCCTGGGTCGTGCAGAAGATCTCGGCGGCCACCGCACGGCCCGGCGCGGAGCGCAGGCTCGCCGGGCGGCTCGCCCGCCTGGCCGCACCCTCGGACGAACTGCGGGGCCGCGCGCCGGAGTTGGAGGACCAGGAGGCCGTGCCCCGGCCGCGTGCCGTGCGCGGCGTCGTGGTGAGCGCGCTCGGCGCGGTGTGCGTGCTGCTGCTCGCACTGCTCGTCGACACGCTCTCCGACGCCACCCAGACCCGCGCGGAAGGGCGGCCCGACGCCGCCGCGACCACCGTCGTCTACCGGGTGGAGGTCCGCGGCACCGACGACGGCCGCGCCCGCGCCCTGGCCGCCCGCGAACTGTGGGAGCGGTGCCGCAGGTCCACCGCCGCCCTCAACGAGCACGCGCCGCTCAGCCGCCTGAGCGGCGACGTCTGGGCGGGAGTGATACGTCCCGCGCTCTCCCGGCACGACGTGATGCGGCTCAGCGGATGTCTCGTCGACGCGACAGCGCACCGCACCCGGGCCGAGGTCCTGGGCGAGAGCCAGGTGGCGCCGGCGAGCGGGGGCCGGTGACCGGGCGGTTGCGCGGGCGGCTGTGAGAAAGCCCATGAAGTCGGCCGGTACGAGGGTGAGTTGACGGGACGCACGGGTCCCATGGGGCGGGCGGACGGGGTCCCTCGGCCCGGTGAACGCCGGTAGCCTGGACGCCGTCTGTGTGCCTTCCCCGCCCCGTCCTGGAGTACGCCCGCGCGTACGCCCTCAGGTGGTGACCTCTTCTTGTCCGCAGCCCCACCCACCCGTGCCGCCGCCCTGCTCGCGTCCCTGCGTACCTCGGGCAGAAGACTGCGCCTGAAGCGGCCGACTCCCCGCCGCGCGCTGAAGCTCGTCGGCGCCTGCGTGCTCGGCTACGCGGTCTTCTGGCTCACCACGTCCGTCGGCATCCTGGCCGTGTCGGCCTGGGCGGGCGAACGCGTCAGCGCCGAGCGGGAGATCACCGGCGTCCGCCACTTCCAGCAGGTCGACGCCCGTCTGTGGCGCGGCTCCGCGCCGACGGAGGCCGGGTACCGCGCGCTCGCGGCCCACGGCATCCGCACCGTGGTCGACCTGCGCGCGGAGGACCTGAGCGCCGAGAACCTGGCGCAGCCGGGGCGCGCGGGACTGCACGTCGTGCGCATGCCCATCCGCGACGGCCAGACGCCCGACAGCGGGCAGGTCGACCGCTTCCTGCGCGTCGTCGCCGAGGCGAAGGGCCCGGTGTTCGTGCACTGCGGGGCGGGCGTCGGGCGCACCGGCTCGATGACGGCCGCCTATCTGGTGCGCACCGGCCAGGCGACGCCGGGCCAGGCGGCGCTGCGCACCGTCGCGGTCGGCCCGCCCTCGATCGAGCAGATCTACTACGTGCTCAGCGCCGACGAGGACGCGAGCCGCCAGCCGCCGCAAGTGGTGTCGCTGATCAGCCGCCTGGCCGACGCGCCGCGCCGGATCAAGGCGTCGCTGTAGCCTCCAGCGCCTCACGCCGGGGCCGGGCCGCCGGGTCCGCCGTGAGCCGCTTCTCCAGGAGCGTCGCCGCGAACCGGCCCGCGACGCCGCCGTCCTTCGACGCCAGCTCGCCGACGACCTCGTACCCGGCGGACGCGTAGTAGGCGCGCAGGCGCGGGTTGTTGGAGCGGCAGTCGAGGCGGCAGCGGCTGCGCCCCGCGGCGAGGATGCGGCGCTCCGCGTGGGCGAGCATCCGGCGCCCGGTGCCCTCGGGCGCGACCTGGCGGTCCGTCATCAGGCGGTGCACATATCCGGCGGTCGGCGGCTGCGGTCCCCACGCGGCCAGGTCGTCCCACCACAGCTCCCAGGCGCCGGCGACCGGTCCTTCGGGGCCGAGCGTGGCCAGCCAGATCTCGCTGTCCGCGAGGCGCGCCCGGAAGTGGTCCTCGCCGAGCTCGCCCGGCTTCCACTGAGCGATGCCACGCCCGATCTGCCAGCGCGCCGCCTCGTCCCGCAACCGGACGAGCTCGGTGACATCGGCCTCGCCGGCACGGCGGAAGCGCAGCTGGTCGATAGGTATATCTGTCTTCACAGTGCGGCAGCCTACGTCCGCGCGCGCCGCGAACGCCGCGATGAACGTCACCGCCTGCGTGCGCGCACGATTCGCGCCAAGAGGTCTGGACAATCCGGCGCGGGCGTGCTGTGTCATGTCGCAAGGACGCGGAGGACACCGAAGGGCGCGGGGCGGGGGCGGAGGACGCCGAGCGGCCGGGAGCCCGTCGCCCGGTTACCGCCCGCCGATCCGCACCGGCGGCGCGATCTGCGGCACCTGGGCGAGCCGGATGCCGAAGTGCGTCTCGTACGCCGCCAGGACCTCGGCGTCCGTGGCCAGTTCGGTGACGTGCTTCTCGGCGCCGGAGCCGGTGCCCGTGGTGACGGTGAGGCTGGCGCCGCTCAGCGTGACCCGGCCTGTCTCCGTGAGGAGGGAGCAGACGAGGTTCTGCGTGAAGTGCGAGGTGGGCGACGTGCGGTGGAACCACGCTCCGGCGGTGAAGTCCTCAAGGGCCCGCGGTCGGCGGTCGAGCAGGTACTGCGGCTCGCCGTCCTTGATCACGTCCACGTCGCCGCCGGGCGCCGCGACGAGACAGAACGTGCCGCCGGGGTCGGCCTGTTCGCCGCGGTCGGCGAAGTCGAGCGGCAGCTGGCTGTGGGTGCCGAAGCCGACGTCGGCGAGCCAGTCGCCGCCGTCGGTGGTGCGCACGCGCAGCGCCAGGTGGTCGTAGGGGATGCCGAGGTGCGGGCCCTGGTGCACGCGGGCCTGGAGCAGCTCGACGTCGAAGCCGAGCGCGGCGAGGAGCGCGGCGAAGGCGCCGTTGAGCTCGTAGCAGAAGCCGCCGCGCCGGTCGTCGACGACCTTCGCGACCAGGTCCTTCTCCGTGAGGGCGACCTCTTCGCCGAAGTGGATGGAGAGATTCTCGAACGGGACGGCGCGCAGGTGGGCGAGGTGCAGCTCGCGCAGCGCCTGTGAGGTCGGGGCTGCGGGGCGCTCGGCACCGATGCGGCGCAGGTAGGCGTCTGTCTGGGCGGAGTCCATGGATCAAGTCTCCCCACGACCGCACGCGGGAGCCTCCGACCTGGGAAGAAGGCGCGCCCCGCTTTGGGTCCTAGGACTTTTGACCGAGGCCCCTGTCGCGGGCGGTGGGTGCAGTCGCCCATGTCACGCGGCAGAGCCACATCGACCGCACCGTCCGGGTCCTCCTGGCCGCCGCGCACGTCTGACGCACGGCCGCCGCCCAGGAGCATCACCGATCGGACCGCTGCGGTAGCGGGCCGGACCGCCGATGAGTTCCGGGGCTCCCGCAGGTCACCACTGCACCATGGAGGTACGACCGAGGGGAGCCCCGGAATGGACAAGCAATTCACCGCAGAGCTGCGCAAGAGCCCGGCCAAGGGCGGCTGGACCTATCTCGTCTGGCCCGAATCCGTCGCGTACTTCGGCACCCGCGGCCTGGTCAAGGTGCGCGGGACCATCGACGGGCAGCCGTTCCGCAGCTCCTTCATGGCGCTCGGCGACGGCACGCACAAGCTGCCCGTGAAGGCCGACCTCCGCAAGGCGATCGGCAAGGAGGAGGGCGACACGGTCACGGTCCGGCTCCTGGAGCGGATCACGGACTGAAGTGGTCCGCCACGGCCGCCCTCAGCAGCGCGTGCGCCGCGTCCGGCGCCCGGTGCCCCACCAGGACGTGCGCGGTGAGCCCGTCGGCGAGCGCGAGCAGCGACTGCGCCGCGCGCGCCGGGTCGGCGTCCGCGCGGAACTCCCCGGTGTCCTGGCCGTAGCCGATCAGCCACACCAGTAGCTCGTGCAGCTTGGCGTACGTCTCGCGCAGGACGGTGGCAAGCGGCGCGCTGACGGCCGCGTGCGCCACGAAGGCGAGCCAGACCTGGGCGTCGGTGCGGTCCTCCGGGTCGGGCAGGGCGATCGCGGCCAGCGTGCGCTCCAGGAGCGTGGCGGCCGAGCGGGGCTCGTCCGTGGCGGCGACCCGCGCCTGCGCGCGGGCACCGACCCGCTCGGAGACGTGCTCGACGGCGAAGAGCAGCATCTCCTCCTTCGTACGGAAACAGCGCTGGACCGCGCCCATCGACACCTCCGCGCGGGCGGCGACGTCACGCAGGCTGACGGCCTCCATGCCGGACGCGGCGATCAGGGCGCACACGGCGTCCGCGATCCGCCGCCGGCGCTCTTCGTAGTCCACCTGCTTGGGCACGCGCCTCGTCCTCCCGGTCCACGCTCGGCATTCCGATGCGGTTGCATCATATCCGCCGCGCGGGCATGATCCTGCGTTGTGATGCGATCGCATCGGAACGTGTGGAACGCGAGGAGGAGAGCGTCATGATGGTCATCGGTCTGGTCCTGCTGGTGCAGGGATTCGGGTCCGCGGTCACGGAGGCGGCCTGGGACACGAGCTTCGGGGTCACGGCCCTGCTGCGGGAGGCGGGGGCGCCCGCGTGGTGCGACCTCGTGCTCGGCGCGCTCGGCGCGGCCGTCCTGGCCTGGGGGATGTGCCGCCGCCTTGCCGCCTAGGTCCGGCTTCGCCGGGGAAGCCGCGCCAAGGGACCGATATAGGCTGTACGTTCTGTGCCTTTTGGCGCACGGCTCTGTCCCGGCTCCGGCCTGTGGGGCAGGGCCCCCTTTTCGTTCACGAAGCACCCGGAGAGTCAGCTGTGACCGCAGTGATCGCCCCGTCCGCCCAGGCCGACCCGGCCGCCCTGTCGACGCAGGCCGCCCCGGCCGCCGACGCGCCCATGGACGTATGCGATGACGCACCCGCGACCGCGGACGTGCCCGCACCCGTGACTGCGGACGTGCCCGCGGACGTGCCCGCACCGGTGACCGCGGACGCGCCCGCGGCGGACGGCGCGGACGCCGCCGCGCGCGAGCTCGTCGAGCGCGACGCCCGCGAGTTCGGGGCCTACGCGCGCACCGGCGGCTGGGCCTTCGGCCTGAAGGTGGCGCGCAGCGTGCGGCCCGGCGGGCAGTCGGCGGCGGAGACGCCGAAGGTCTCCGCGAAGGAGTTCGGCGAGCTCGCCGGGTGCTCCGCCGAGCGCGTCATGCGCTACTACAAGGCCTGGGACCGCGCCGCCGACGACGGCCTCGTGCCGCACTTCGAGGCGCTCGTGCCCGGCGCGGACGTCGAACTCCCGGACGCCGACGTGTGGCTCACGTACTACGTGCCGCGCTCCAGCGCCACCTCCGCGCGCGGCACCGCGATCACCGCCGCGGCCGAGGCGGAGGGCATCCGCCCCACCAAGGCCCTCGAAGTCGCCGAGAACCCCACCGCGTTGCGCGCCGCGATCCTCGCCGACCCCTCCACCGCCCAGGCCGCCCGGCACGCGCTGCTCGACCGGCTGAAGGAGGACCCGGCCCTGCAGACCGAGCTGGCCCGCGACATCGCCCGCACCGACGACCTCAAGAAGGCCGTCGCGGGCGAGGCCAGGGCCGCCGACCGCATCGAGTACGTCCGCAAGATCGCCGAGGAGGGGCAGGTCAGGACCCCGGCCGGGCAGACCATCGACGCGCCCGTCGGCCTGCGCATGGAGGCCGAGCGGCATCTGTCCCTCATCGACGAGCTGGACGACGCCGAAGAGGCGGGCGAGTGGGCCGCGGAGGCGTACGACACGGTCAAGACCCTCGTCGTCGAGACCGTCGAGGCCGACCCCGAACTGCGCGTCCAGGAGCGGCGGACGAAGTTCTACAACAGCCTCCAGAAGGCGACCAAGGTCTTCGAGGAGCTGACCCTCGACGACGCCGCCGACTTCGACGACATCTACGAGGACGACATGGTCCAGCGCCTCGAAGAGCTCCAGGAGGCCATCGGCACCTGCCTCACGGCCCTGCGCAAGGCCTCGTCGGCGGGCTGAGCACCGCCCCCGCGGGTCTCGTCCGTTCGGCCCGCACCCTCTGCCCGGACCCATGGCCTGTGAAACGATCAGCCCCATGGTGTCCCTGAGCGAACTGCTGCCCGCCGAGGCGATCCGGCTCGACGTCACGGCCGCGGACTGGCGCGGCGCCGTCCGCGCCGCGGGTGACCTCCTCGTCGCGACGGGCAGCAGCACGGACGCGTACACCGCGGAGATGATCCGGACCGTCGAGGACAGCGGCCCGTACATCGTGCTCGCGCCCGGCTTCGCCTTCGCGCACGCCCGGCCCTCGCCCGCGGTCCTGCGCACGGGCATGGCGTGGGTGCGGCTCGCCCGCCCCGTGGAGTTCGGGCACGAGACGAACGACCCGGTGGACCTGGTCGTCGCGCTCGCCGCGCGGGACGCCTCCCAGCACACCGAGGCGATGGCCGCCCTGGCCCGCCTCCTCGCCGACCCGGAGACCGACCGGGCCCTGCGGGCCGCGTCCACGCCGGGGGCGCTGCGGGCGCTGCTCGCGGGGGACGAGCCGCCGGGGGCCGCGGACGCGACAGGGGCCGTGAAGGACGCGGAGCCGGCGGAGGCCGCGGCGGGCGTGGAGGACGCGGTGCCGGGCGGCGCCGCGCCCGGCGGCCGGGGCGGCCGGACCGTGCACAAGATCCTCACCGTCTGCGGCAACGGCCTCGGCACCAGCCTGTTCCTGAAGAACACCCTGGAGCAGGTCCTCGACCGCTGGGGCTGGGGCCGCTACGTCACCGTCGAGGCGACCGACACCATCTCCGCCAAGGGCAAGGCGGCGGAGGCCGTCGCCATCCTCACGTCCCGCGAGATCGCCCGGACCCTCGGCGACGTCGGCGTCCCCGTGAAGGTCGTCGACGACTTCACCTCCACCGCCGAGGCCGACCGGGTGCTGCGGGACACGTACGACGTGTAGGTCAGGGCGCGGCCGACGGGGAGTTCGGGCGCGCGGTACGACAGCGAGAGGCAGGACACCGTGGACTGGCTGGTATCCGTAGCGAAGTTCCTGGTCAACGAAATCCTCAGCCAGCCCGCCTACTTGATCGGCCTCATCACGGCCGCGGGCCTGGTCGCGCTGCGCAAGTCGGCGGGCCAGGTGCTCGGCGGCGCGATCAAGGCGACGCTCGGATTCCTGCTGATCGGCGCGGGCGCGGGGCTCGTGGTGGCCGCGCTCGCCCCGCTCGGCGAGATGATCCAGGGCTCGACGGGCGCGCACGGCGTGATCCCGACGAACGAGGCCATCGTCGGCATCGCCCAGGCCGAGTACGGCTCGCGGGTGGCCTGGCTGATGATCCTCGGCTTCGCGGTGAGCCTCGTGCTCGCCCGCTGCACGCCGCTGCGCTACGTCTTCCTGACGGGCCACCACATGCTGTTCATGGCCACGCTCCTGACGATGGTCCTCGCCACCGCCGGACAGAAGTCGTGGGTCGTGGTCGTCGTCGGCGGTGTCCTGCTCGGCATCCTGCTCGTCGCGATGCCCGCCTTCGCCCACCCCTGGACCAAGCGCGTCACCGGCAACAACACCGTCGCCATCGGCCACTTCGGCACCGCGGGCTATGTCGTCGCCGGTGCCGCGGGGCAGGTCGTCGGCAAGCGCAGCCGGTCCACGGAGGACATGAAGCTGCCCGAAGGCCTGCGCTTCCTGCGGGACTCGATGGTCGCCACCGCCCTGTCCATGGTCCTGATCTACCTGATCATGTCCCTGGTGTTCCTCGCCAAGGTGGGCAAGGAGACCGCGTTCAAGGCGTTCGCCACGGACGGCGGCCCCGCGGCCCCCGACGTCGGTGCGTACGTCATGCAGTCGATCATGCAGGGGCTGCAGTTCGGCATCGCGGTCGCCGTGATCCTCTTCGGCGTCCGGACGATCCTCGGCGAGCTCGTGCCCGCCTTCCAGGGCATCGCCAACAAGGTCGTGCCGGGCGCGGTGCCCTCGCTGGACGCGCCCATCGTCTTCCCGTACGCGCAGAACGCCGTCCTCATCGGCTTCATCTCCAGCTTCATCGGCGGCCTGATCAGCCTCGGCCTGCTCGCCTGGATCTTCGAACCGGCCTTCGGGCTCGCGCTGGTCCTGCCGGGCCTGGTGCCGCACTTCTTCACCGGCGGTGCCGCGGGCGTCTACGGCAATGCCACCGGCGGGCGGCGCGGCGCCGTCGTCGGCGCCTTCCTCAACGGCGTGCTCATCACGTTCCTGCCCGCGCTGCTCCTGAAGGTCCTCGGCGCCTTCGGCAAGGAGAACACGACGTTCGGGGACGCGGACTTCGGCTGGTTCGGCTCGCTCGTCGGCAACGCCGCGAAGGCCGGGACCGTGGGCGGCGTCGTCCTCATGCTCCTGATCGGCGCGGTGATCCTGACCGCCGCGATCGTCGTGCAGAAGCGGGTCGTGGAGACCGGCTGGGACCCGGGCGCACGGCGTGACGCGCTGCTGCCGCGCGAGGACGGCACCCCCGCCGCGGCCACCGCCCCCACGAGCCCCACGACCGCGTACGCGAAGATCGCCCCGCCGCCCGGCGCCCCGACACCGCCCCCGCCGCCCGCCGACGGCGAGTGACAGCGCCGCGGGCACAGCGCGCCGACCGGGGAACGGTTGACAGATCATCGGGCGTCCCTAGTACGTTCCGTTGAGAAACCGACGAAGTGGGGGGCGTGTCATGGCTGGTGTCGTCGAAGTGACGTACTACCCCGTCAAAGGGTGCGCGGGGACATCGGCCGACGAGGCGATGGTGACGCCCGCGGGGCTCGCGCACGACCGGAGCTTCATGGTCGTCAGCGAGGAAGGGGTGTACCGCACGCAGCGGCGCGACCCGCGCCTCGCGGTGATCCGGCCCGACATCACCGCCGACGGACGGCGGCTCACGCTGCGGGCGCCCGGCTGCGACGCCGTCGACATCGACGTGGACACGACCGGGGAGCGGCGGCCCGTGGACCTGTTCGGGGTCGCGTACACCGGCATCGACCAGGGCGACGCCGTCGCCGGCTGGCTGTCCGACGTCCTCGGCACGTCCAGCAGGCTGGTGCGGGTGCCCCCGGAGCACGACCGCGTGGTCGCGGGGCGGACCCCGGGCACCTCCGGGTACGCCGACAGCGCCGCCCTGCACATGATGTCGCTCGCCACCCTGGCGGCGCTCAACGAGAAGCTGGCCGCACGCGGCGCGGACCCGCTCCCCATGAGCCGCTTCCGCCCGAACCTCGTGGTCGACGGCTGGGACGAACCGCACACGGAGGACCGCGCGGAGCGCCTCACCGTGGGCGACGTCGACCTGGCCTACGCCAAGCTCGCCATCCGCTGCGCCGTCACCCTGGTCGACCAGGAGTCCGGGACGAAGCAGGGCCCCGAGCCGCTCCGCACCCTCGCCGCCTACCGCCGTGCCGCCCAGGGCGGCGTCGCGCTCGGCGCGAAGTTCTCCGTCCTGCGGACCGGCAAGGTGTCCGTCGGGGACGACGTGCGCGTCGGCGAGTGGGCCGAGTCCGAGCTGTAAGGGTCCACAGGGGTAAGGGCCCGCAGGGCCTGAGCCGGGCCGGTCAGGGAGTCGTCCGGGGCGGCGGTCCGGCGTGCGGTGGCTCCGGCGTCACGTCGAGTGCCCGGGCGCGTGGCGGCTCCGGAACCAGGCCGAGCGCCCCGGCGAGCCCGTACTCGTCGGCGAAGAACCAGGCCTCCGCGACCCGGCCGTCCACCAGGCGCCAGATGCCCAGCTCCAGGACGCTCAGGGACCGGCCCGTCGGCTCGACGCCGAACAGCGGGCCCGTGTGCGTGCCCTGGATCGTCCACACCGCCCAGACCCGGTCGCCCTTCGCGACGACGTCCTCGATCCGGTCCTGCCGGTCGGCGATCGAGGCGGCGGTGTAGCCGGTGCCGTGGGCGAAGCCGCCGAGCGCGGCCAGGTGGGCCATGCCGTGGCGGTGGACGCGGTAGCCCGGGGCGAAGAACGCCGTGCGGCCCTCGACGGTGGCGCGGCGCAGCGCGAGGACCGTGTCGAGGTTGCGGCGCTCCTCGGGAGTGAGCGGCCCTGAGGGCGCGGGGCCGACGAGCGAGCGCATGAGAGGTCCTGAGGACGAGGGTCCGACGGACGAGGGCATGAGGGGCCTACCTCCCCGCCGCGAAGTAGCCGGACACGTCGATCGGCTTCTCCGCGAGGCCGTACGAGCGCATCGCCTCGGCCACGCGCCGCACCAGCGGCCGGACGGTGGCGGCGTCCTGCTTCTCCAGATAGCGGTTGATGACGACGTCGGCGGCGACGTCCGCGTCCGTGCCCGTGAACGTGGGAAGCAGGTCGCGCACCTCGCCGGGGTGCGCGTTGGCGTACCGCGTCGCCTTGGTGAGTGCCGTGCGGAACGCGCCGATCTCCTCGGGGTGGGCCTCGGCGAACGCGGACGTCACCAGATAGCCGCCGACCGGATAGCCCTTGAGCTCGCCCGTGTCGGTGTCGAAGACGGACCGGGCACCGAGCTTCTTGATCATCTGGGTGCGGAACGGCTCGCTGGTGCAGGTGGCCGCGACCTCGCCGGACGACAGCACGTTGGCGTGCTCGGGCGGCGAGACGGGCGTGAACTCGATGGCGTCGGTGGGCAGTCCGCGCGCCTTGAGCTCCGAGCGGACGTTCAGGATGCACACCGTCGTCGGCGCGAGGACGGCGAGCTTCTCGCCCTTGAGGTCGGCGAGCTCACGGGCCCGGGACGCGCCGGACACCAGGACCTGCTGGTTGCCGTGGGACGCGGTGTCGGTGACGGCGACCAGGCGCACGCCGATGCCCTTGCTGTACGCGGTGAGGCCGCCGACGGTGTTCGCCCACGCCATGTCGACCTGACCGCCGACGACCGCCTCGATCGTGCTGCCGGAACCCAGGTCGGCCTCGGGCTTCACGCGCAGGCCCGCGTCCTCGAAGTAGCCCTTCCTGAGCGCGATGTGGAGCGGGACGTTGCTGACGTTGGTGGGGTACGTGACGCGGATGACGGTCCGGCCCTGCTCGTCCTTGGCGGCCTTCGCGGTGCCGTCGCCGCCGCAGGCGGCGAGCAGCGCGAGGGCGCAGGCGGCGGCCGAGCCGACGAGGACGGGGGTGCGCGGGCGCACGTGCGGGGCGGCGGCGCGACCGGCGCGGGGCTTCGCGGGCATGGGGTCCCTTTCCGTGGCGAGGTGCGGGTGCGGGGCGCTATCGGGGGGTGCTGGTGCTGGTGCTGGTATCGGCGTCGGCCGCCGCCGTGCGGATGTGCTCGGCGACCTGGCGTCGCTGGCGCCCGAACGAGGGCAGCGACTTCGTCGTGATCTGGTCCCGCGCGGCGGGCAGTTCGACGTCCATCTCGGTGAGGACCGCGCCGGGCGAGCGGCGCAGGACCAGGACGCGGTCGGCGAGGTACACCGACTCGTCGATGTCGTGCGTGACGAAGAGGATCGTCATCCCCGACTCCCGGTGGACCGTCCGGGTCAGATCCTCCAGACCGGCCCGGGTCTGCGCGTCCACCGAGGCGAACGGCTCGTCCATCAGGAGCACCCGGGGCCGGTACGCGAGCGCGCGGGCGATCGCGACGCGCTGCTGCATGCCGCCCGACAGCTGCCACGGATAGCGGTCGGCCCTGTCGGCGAGGCCCACCGACTCGAGCGCCCGCTCCACCCGCTCGCGCCGCTCGGCCCGGCCGAGACCGAGCGAGCGCAGCGGGAAGTCCACGTTGCGCGCCACCCGCATCCACGGGAAGAGCGACCGGCTGTAGTCCTGGAAGACGACGGCGAGGCCGTCCGGCACGCCGTCCGCCTTCTGCCCGAGGACCCAGGCACCGCCCGACGTCGCGGGCATCAGCCCGGCCACGCACTTCAGGAGCGTGGTCTTGCCGCAGCCGGACGGGCCGACCACGGACAGGAGTTCGCCCTCGGCCACGTCGAAGGACACGTCGCGCAGCGCCGTGTGCGCCGCCGCGCCCTTGCCGTACTCCTTGGTGAGGTCCTTGACCTCCACTGCGCTCACGATCGTCCTCTCGGGGCAGGCGGGTCTTGAAGCGGCTCAGGTGAGTGCGGCTCAGGTCCGTGCGGAGAGATGGCGGTGCCAGCGCAACAGGCGCCGCTCGGCCGCCAGGAACAGCAGGTTGAGCAGGTAGCCGATGAGGCCGAGCAGCACGATCGCCGCCCACATGTCGAGGATGTCGAACGTCCGCTGCGCGGTGATCAGGAAGTGCCCGAGCCCGCTGTCGGCGAGCAGCCACTCGGACAGGACCATCAGGATCAGGGAGAGCGAGAGGGTGATCCTGAGGCCCGCCGCGATCTTCGGCAGCGCGGCCGGGACGACCACGCGGACGAGCTGCACATGCGTCGGGATGTGGAAGGCGCGGGCGGTGTCCCGCTGCACGGGGTCGACGGACCGCACCCCTTGCAGGGTGTTGAGCAGCACCGGCCAGGTGCAGCCGAACGCGATGAGCCCGATCCGCATCAGGTCACCGGCGCCGAAGACCAGCAGGAACACCGGCACGACGGCCGGTTTGGGCAGCGAGCGCAGGAAGGTGACGGGCGGGTCGAGGTACCCGGCGGCGCGCGGCCACTGTCCGGCGACCAGACCGATGACGACCCCGGCGGCCCCGCCGAGCGCCCACCCGCCGAGGGCGCGCAGCAGACTCGGCCCGGCGTCGTCCCGGAACCGGCCGGTGAGCACGCCGTCGGCGAGCGGGGCGCCGAACCACAGGTCGCGCACGCGCACGGCGATGTCGAACGGCGGCGGGAAGTACGGGGACTGCTCGGCGGCCGCGGCCCACTGCCACAGCAGGACGGCGACCAGGGCCGGGACGACGCGGATCAGTACGCCGCCGAGCACGCCGAGGACGCGCCGCGCCGCCCGGTCGCGGGGGAGCGCGCCGCGCGCCGCACCCGTGGCCGAGGTCGAGGTCGAGGTCGACCCGAGGGTCGTCGTCATGACGCCTCCCCGGTGTCCCACCCCGTCGCCCGCCGAGCGACGGCGCTGGTGGCGGAGTTGAGCAGGAACCCGAGCAGCCCGGCCACGGTGACGGCGGCGAACACCTCGTCGGCGTGGAAGCCCGCGTACGACGCGGCGAGGATGACGTGCCCGATGCCGTGCTGGGTGCCGACGGCGACCTCGGCCGCGACGGCCACGGTGAGCGCGGTGGACAGGGCCACGCGCAGGCCCGTGAGGATCAGCGGCAGCGCGCCGGGCAGCACGACGCGCCACCAGGTGGCGAGGGTGCCCACGCGGAAGCTGCGGGCGGTCTCCACCGCGACGCGGTCCGCGCCGCGCACGCCGTACATGGTGTTGAACAGGAGCGGCCACGCGGTGACGAACGCGACGAGCGTCGCCTCCATGCGCAGGCCCTGCCCGAGCACCAGGACCAGGAGCGGGATGATCGCGATCCCCGGCACCGACCGCAGCGACTCCACGATCGGGGTGAGGGCCTTGGTGAGCAGCGCGTACGAGCCGAGCAGCAGCCCCGCGGGCACGGCCACCGCGCACGCGAGGCCGGTGCCGGTGACTACGGCCCGCAGCGTGTGCCCGACCTCGCCGAGGAACTCCGGGTCGACCAGCATGCGCGCCGTCTCCGGCAGGATCACGCTGGAGGGCGGAAGCAGTTGCCGGTCCACCAGGCCGAGCCGCGCGAACCCCTCGAAGGCGAGGGCGAGCACGGCGGCCCCGACGAGCCCGCGGCCGAACACGGCGAGCCGCCGCCGCGCGACCACGCCCCGGTCCGACGCCCCGCCGGACGCGGCGCCGCCCCCGCCCGCCCGACCCCCGGAAGCCTCACCCGCCCGACCGCCGGACGCCTCGCCCCCGCCGCCCCGGCCCCCGCCTCCCGCGCGCCGACCCCGACCCTGACTCCGACGCCGACTGGCCGACACCGCGACCCCGCACACCACCCCGGCCACCACGGACACCCACCCCCACCCGTCGAACTCGTCCCGCACACCGGCGAGTTCGTCGAGCGACCAGGCGCCGGGACCCGTGAGCGCGACGCAGCACGCGCACGCGAGCAGCACCAGCTCGTACTCGAAACCGCCGCCGCGCCGGGACAGGCCGTTGCGGGCGTGAAGGAGCAGGATGTTCACGAACGTGCCGATGAGCACGGCCGTGGCGAGCGGGGTGAGCGCGCCGAGGGCGAGCAGGGTGCCGCCCGCCGTCTCCGACAGGCCCGCCACCGCCGCCATCACGCGCGGCGGCCGGTAGCCGACGCGCCCGAAGAACGCGGCGGCCCCGTCGAGGCCTTCGGCTCCCCACCAGCCGAAGAGCTTCTCCGTGCCGTGGTAGACGATGATCACGGCCACAGCGAGCCGGACGGCGAGCAGGCCCGCGTCGACGGCGTACGAGGCTTCCATGGCGGCTCCACAGGGAGAGAAGGGGCGGTGGTCAGCCTCGGGCGGCGAACGCGGGCAGCACCTCGTCGAGGAACAGGCGCAGGGAGCGGTCGGAGGTCTCGGCGTCCATGAAGCCGTAGTGGAAGAGCAGCGCCATGTGCCGGATGCCGGCGTCCTCGTACGCGCGGATCTGTGCGACGACCGACGCCGGGTCGCCGACGAGCATGGCGTGGTCGAGGAACGCGTCCGGGTCCTGCGGGGACACCCCGACGACGCTCTTGAGGTGCTCGGCGTCGCGCAGGTCGCGGACGGCCCCGAAGCTGCGGCGCTGGCTCTCGGCCATCAGGACGAGCCGCTCGCGGATCTCCCGCTCGGCCCGCTCGCCGGACTCGGCGAGGTAGATCTGCTTCTGCACCATGCTCCAGTCCAGCCGCTCCTGGATCTCGGCCTCGGCCAGCGGGGTCTCGGCGGCGCGCAGCGCCTCCTCGTACACGCCCCAGCGGGCGGCGAGCGGCGCCGGCTTCTCCCGGGCGGAGAACAGGTACCAGCCCTTGCGGCCGGTCCACCGCGCGCCGCTGTCGCTCTGCGTGGCGCGGGCGAACGGCGGCGCCGCGCGGTGGAAGGCCGACGGCATGATGCGGGTGTGCAGGGTGCCGCGCTCGAACGCGGTCTTCCACTCCAGGGGCGGATCGTCCGGGTGCTTGGCGAGCGCCGCCTGGAGGACGTCGAGGTTGTGCGCCATCTGCGCGTGCCGCTCGCCGGGGTCGCGGCCCAGGCCCGCGTACTCGAGGGGCGAGCCGCCCGCGGCGAAGCCCACGATCAGCTGCCCGCGGGTGAGGATGTCGAGCAGGTTGCACTGCTGGGCGAGGCGCATCGGGTGGTGCAGCGGCGGCACGGCCACCGCGAGGCAGAACCGGACGCCCGCGCGGACCCGCGGCGCGAGGTGGGCGGCGAACATGAAGTTGTCGCCGTACGTGTTGTAGCCGGAGAAGTGGTGCTCGGTGAGCACGACGCCGTCGAGTCCCGCGTCGGTGGCCGTGACGGCCTGACGGGTCAGGGTTTCGATGATGTCCACGTCCTCGTGCGGGCCGCGGGTCTGGGCGTTGAGGTAGATCGAGAAGCGCATGCGGGGCTCCCTCGCGGGGGTCGGTCCAGGTCGGTCCGGGTCGCTTGCGGCCGCCTTGGCCTGCGCGGTGGCAAGGAGTGTCGTGAGGCGGCGCGACGCTGGTCAATGCGGTTGTGGAGTTCGTAACGCCCGGCCGCGGGCGGCCTTGCGGCGGGGCGCGGGCCGGGTGACGATGCGGCGATGGACGCCCCGGACGCAGCGCCACCGAAGGCGGCCTCGGTGGCGCCACAACTGCCCGACACGGAAGGCGAGTTGTGCGTCGCCGGTCTGACGCCCGCGCTGTCCCGTCGGCTCGCCGCCGCCGCACTGCCGCTGCGGCTCGCGCGCGGCGACACGGTGTTCGGTCCCGGTGACCCGGGGGACGTCCTGTTCGTGGTCGTACGCGGCCGGGTGCGGCTCGAACGCCGGGCGGAGGGCGCCCGGGAGTACGCGCCGTCCCTGCTCGGCCCGGGGGACGTGTTCGGCGAGCTGACGGTGTTCGACCCCTCGCCGCGCGGCGCCACCGCCCGAGCCCTGACGGACACGGAGCTGCTCTCCATCGGCTCGGCGCCGCTGCGCCGCTGGCTCGCGGCGGAACCGGACGCGGCCTGGCAGCTGCTCGGCCACCTCGCCCGTCGGTTGCGCGGCGCCCACGCCGTGACGCAGACGCTGCTCGCCGACGGCGTACCGGCCCGTATCGCCCGTACCCTCCTGGAGTTCGGGGCTCGCTTCGGCGAGCGGACACCGGCGGGGCTCCTGGTGCGGCACGGCCTGACCCAGTCCGAACTGGCCCTGCACACCGGGGTGTCGCGCGGCAGCGTGAACCGGGTCCTCACCGGCTTCGCGGGGCTGCGGCTGCTCCGGGTGGAGAGCCGGGCCGTCCTGATCACCGATACGGCGGGGCTGCGGGAGCAGGCGGGGCAGGGCACTGCGGGGCAGGGCGCTACGGGTCAGGGCTCCGGCGGGAAGCCCGCGTAACGCCTGCGGTGGTAGAGCAGCGGCACCGCGTCCGGCTGGTGGTCCCCCTCCACGGCGAGGCCGATGACGATGGTGTGGTCACCCCCGTCCACGGTCCGCAGCACCTCGCACGAGACGTACGCGACCGCGCCCTCGGTGAGCACCGGAGTGCCGTTGCGGGCGGGCCGCCAGCCGACCGTCGCGAACTTGTCGTGGCCGCGCCCGGCGAACCGCGCCGACAGGGCGCCCGCGTCGGCCGCGAGGACGTTCACGCAGAACGCCCCGTGACCGAGCACGGCGGCCAGCGTGCGGGACTTCTTGCCCATGCACACCAGCATCAGCGGGGGTTCGCGCGACAGGGAGCACACCGCTCCGGACGTCATGCCTGCCGGGGTGCCGGACATGCCGAGGCCGGTGACGACGCACACGCCGGTGGGCAGCGCGGCGGCGAGCGGCAGGAACAGGTCGGAGGGCAGGCCGTGGTGGGCGACGGAGTGCCGGGACGGGGCGTTGGACACCGGTGCCTCCAAGGACGAACGAGGACGAAGGTGGGTGGGTGTCTTCAGCCTGGCGGGCGGTGGCGGCCGCGCACCGCGAGCTGTGGAATACCGCACAGCCGGGACGCGGGAACTGTGCGTCGGCGCACGCCGCCCCCTCATGCGGGGCTCGCACCTGCCCTCACCGCGGGAGGCATGACGACCGCCCTCACACCAGGAGCCGCAGCGGCTGTTCAAGGAGCGCGGTGAACTCCCGCATCCACGCGGCCGCCACCGCCCCGTCCACGGCACGGAGATCCACGGTCAGGGTCGCGCGCACCACCGGCTCGACCCGTACCCGCCCGGCCACCACCACGGCCTCGGGCCGGGCCGCGCCCACCGCGAGCACCGCCGCCCGGGGCGGAGTGACGGACGCGGCGACCTCCTCGGTCCCGTAACCGCCGAGGTTCACCAACGCCAGCGCCCCACCGCCCCGTTCGTCCGGCCGGAGCCCGCCCGCGCGGGCACGCCCGACGAGGCGTGCGGTGGCCTCGGCGAGCGCGGCGAGCGGAAGGCGGTCGGCGCCGCGCAGCACAGGTGTGCGGCGCCCGCGTTCCGTCGCCACGGCGAGCGCGATGTCCACGCTGTCGTACGCGTGCACGGCGCCGTCCGCGCTCCGGGTGACGTTCATCGCGGGCACCGCGCGCTGGGCCAGGGCCGCCGCCCGGACGAGCAGATGGGTCACGGAGACGTGCGGTGCGGTCCCGAGGTCGTTGAGGCGGTGGCGCAGGTCGAGGAGGTCACCGACGTGGGCCGGGCCGCGCAGACAGAGGACGGGCGCGGGCGCCCCTGGATCCTCCGGAACCCTGGTGGGCGCCTGCCGTCGGCGGCTCGCGACCGCCGCGAGCACATCACGCCGTACGACCCGGCCCCCCGGCCCCGTACCGGGAATCTCCTCGCACGCGAGCCCGGCCTCCCGCGCGAGGCGCCGGGCCAGCGGACTGCTGAACACCCGCCCGGCCGGGGCGGCCTGCGGGTCCTGCCGCGTCGCCATGGCCGCCGCATCCGTCATGTCAGTACCCCGCCATCTCGGTCAGCTTGGCGGCCACCTCGGCCTCGCCCGCGATCGCCGCCCGCTCCAGCGCCTTGCTGATGGCCGGAGACGCCTCGCCGCCCGTGAGCCGCTGCACGGGGTGGTCGAGCCAGTCGAAGAAGCGGCGCTGGAGCTCGTCGGCCAGCCAGCCCCCGTACGAGGTGCCCGCCGCGCCCTGCTCGGCGACGAGGACCACACCGGTCTTGCGGACGCTGCGCCCGATGGTGTCCCAGTCGACGCTCGCCCGGTCGAGCCAGCGCAGGTCGACCACCTCGGCGTCCACGCCCACCTGGTCCACGGCGCGCAGCACGCACCCGGTCATCGCGAGGTACGTCAATACGGTGAGGCGCGCGCCCGCCCGCCGGACGGCCGCCCTGCCGACGGGCACGCAGTAGTCCCAGTCGTCGACGGGCGCCGGGCCGCGGCTCAGATACAGGTCGACGTGTTCCAGGACGACGACCGGGTCCTGGCAGCGCAGCGCGCTGTTCATCAGGCCGACGTAGTCGAACGGCGTGGACGGCGCGGCGACGCGCAGGCCGGGCGCGGTCGCGAGGATGCCCGCCGGGTCCATGGAGTGCTGCGCGCCGTAGCCGGTGCCCGTGGCGACCTTGCTGCGCAGCACCAGCGGGACGGCCGTGGTGCCGCCGAACATGTGCCGGACCTTGCCGATCTGGTTGAACAGCTGGTCGGCCGCGACCCACATGAAGTCGGCGTACATGAACTCGACGACCGGGGTGAAGCGCCCGTCCAGCGCGATGCCGCCCGCCGTGCCGGTGAAGGCGTTCTCGCAGATCGGGGTGCCGATGACCCGGTCGGGAAACGCCTCCTTCAGGCCGCGGGTCGCCCCGTTCGTGCCGCCCTTGAGCCGGTGCACGTCCTCGCCGAGCACCACCACCGACGGATCGGTCTCCATGCGCCGCGCCATGACCGCGGCGATCGCGTCGACGAACCGCCGCTCGGTGAGCTGCCCGTCGAACGTGTCGGCCTCCGCGTACCGCGCGCCGTCGAACTCCGCCAGGTCACCGCGCACCCCCACGTCGACGAAGGACGGGTCGGGCCACTCCGCGGGCCTGACGCGCCGCTGCCCCGGGCGGCCGCGGGGGGCCGGTTCGAGGAGTTCGTCGCCGAGCCCCGCCACCAGGCGGGCCGCCCGCTCGCCCGACTCCGTCAGCTCGGCGGCGGTGAACAGGCCGCGGCGCTGCAGGTGGCGCGCGACGAGGGCCAGCGGATCGCGTGCGCGCCAGGCGCGTTCCTCCTCCTTGCTGCGGTAGCCGAACGCGCTGCCGGGCAGCGCGCCGTTCTGATGGAAGTAGCGGTACACGTCCGCCTCCACCAGCGCCGGGCCGAGCCCCGCCCGCAGGTGGGCGAGGGCCGCCCGCGTCGTCAGGTGCACGGCGAGCGGGTCCATGCCGTCGGTCTTCCAGCTCGCGATGCCGAAGCCGGGGCCGCGCGCGGAGAGCCGCGGCTCACCCGTGGCCTCCTCGACGGACGTCGACACGGCGTACTGGTTGTTCTCGACGAAGAAGCACAGCGGGAGCCGCCACGCAGCGGCCAGGTTGAAGGTCTCCAGGGTCGAGCCGATGTTGACCGCGCCGTCCCCGAAGTACGTCACGGCCACCGCGTCCGTGCCGGCCTGCCGGTGCGCCCACGCGGACCCGGCCGCGAGCGGCACGCCCCCGCCGACGATGGCGTTGGTGCCGAGCGCCCCGGCCTCCCGCCAGCGCAGGTGCATCGAGCCGCCGCGCCCGTGGCTGAAGCCGCGGTCGAGGCCGCAGATCTCGGCGAGGGTGCGCAGGAGCAGGGCGCGCACGTCGGCGGAGGCGTCCGCACGGGGGTCGAGGCCCTTGGGCTCGATGTGGTGCAGGGCCTTCGCGAGGAACTGGTGGTGCCCGCGGTGCGAGCCGTTGACCGTGTCCCGGTCGGCGAGCGCGAGCACGGAGCCGACGGCGCCGCCCTCCTGCCCGACGCTGGAGTGGGCGGGGCCGTGCACGAGCCCGGCGCCCGCGAGTTCGAGGACGTACTCCTCGAAGGACCGGATCAGGAGGAGCTGCCCGTACATCGTGGTGAGCAGCGCCGGGTCCGCGGCGTCCCAGTCGGCGGTGGTCGTGGTGACCTCGGTCCAGGGTGCCGCTTGTGCCAGGCGGCGTTCACTGGTCATGGCATTCTCCACAGTCGGTTGCGAGGGGCGGGGCGGCCGCGTGAACGTGCCGGTGTGCCACGGCAGTCGTGGCTCCGGCGCCGAAGGAGCGTGCGAGATGAGCGACGGCATCCCGGGACTTGCCCGGCTCGACCACATCGGCTTCACCGTCCCCGACCTCGACGAGGCCAGGGAGTTCCTCGTCGACGTCCTGGGCTGCGCGTATCTGTACTCGCTCGGGCCCTACCGCGACGACGACGGCGACTGGATGGCCCGGCACCTGAACGTCGACCCGCGGGCCGTCATGCGGGAGCTGCACTTCTTCAGCTGCGGCGGCCATGCGGTCTTCGAGGTCTTCGCGTACGAGGCCGACGACCGCCGCGAACAGGTGCCGCGCAACAGCGACGTGGGCGGCCACCACGTGGCGCTGTACGTCGACGACCTGGACGCGGCTGTCGCGTATCTGCGGTCCAAGGGGGTGCGGGTGCTCGGCGGGCCGACGGTCAGCCGGGGGCCGAGCGAGGGGCAGCGCTGGGTCTACTTCCTCGCCCCGTGGGGCATGCAGTTCGAGCTGGTCTCCTATCCGCGGGGCAAGGCCTTCTTCCGTCCGCGGACAGGCGGTTGAGGCGGCCGTGCCGGGGCTCACCAGTCGACGGCGACATACTGCGTCTCCAGGTAGTCGAGCAGGCCCTCGTGCCCGCCCTCCCGGCCGATGCCGCTCTGCTTGACCCCGCCGAACGGCGCGGCCGGATCGCTCACCAGGCCCCGGTTCACGCCGACCGTGCCCGCGTCGAGAAGCCCCGAAAGGCGCAGGCCGCGGGCCAGGTCGCCGGTGTACACGTACGACGCCAGGCCCATCTCCGTGGCGTTGGCGAGCCGGACCGCCTCGTCCTCGGTGCCGAACGGCACGATCGGCGCGACCGGTCCGAAGACCTCCTCGTCCAGGACGGGGTCGTCCGGGCGTACGCCCGCGAGGACGGTCGGCGGATAGAAACAGCCGGGCCCGGCGGGGCGGGCGGCGCCGGTCAGCGG
>NZ_JBHYJH010000007.1:0-48848 GCF_042740445.1 Streptomyces sp. NPDC059003
GGGCAGACCCGCGCCGCCGCCCGGCGGCGGGGCCGGGTGACCTCAGCGGAGGGTGTACGTGTCTCCGAAGACCGAGAGCCGGACCGGCCCTTCGAGGTCGTAGTTGCCGCGCGCGGCGATGCGGCGTACGGCCGCGACGCGGTCGACGGAGTCCTGCCACTCGTCGGCGGTGCCGGTGTTCGCCGGGGACCTCAGGTCGGCGGCGCGGACGCGCAGGAAGGCGTCGAGCCAGCGCTTCTCGCCGGCTTCGGCGGCGGTGCCGACCTTCTCGGTGGTGCGGTCGACCAGGGCGTGCAGGCCGTCGGGGTCGCGCCCCGTGCCGTGCTGCACGGCGGTGTCGTACAGCTCGGCGCGCGCGAGGGGGGTGGTGAGGCCCGCGCGGTCGGCGGCGCGCATCGCGGGGCCGTAGTAGCGCCGGTCGACCTGCTGGTCCTGGACCTCGCGGAAGTCCGGGTCCTCGGCGGCCTTCTTCCAGGCGGCGACGTACCGGGCCTGGGGCAGGCCGTCGGTGGCGCCGCTGTTCTCCCGCTCCAGCCGTTCCAGCTCGGGGATGAACCGGGCCAGGGGGTTGTCCCGCACCTTGTGGGTGTACGCGCGGATGACCTTCAGGGCGTCGCCGTCGCTGGTGGTGAAGCCGATCCGGCCCGCGGTGATGCCGCGGCCGTCGTGCAGGTTCTCCGCGTAGCCGTACTGGATCCTGGTGGTGCCGTTCTCGAAGGCGCTCACCATCTGGTCGGCGCGGCGGCGCTGGGCGTCGGACAGACCGGCGTCCGACAGACCCGCGCCCGTGGCGGCCCCGTCGCCCTGGTAGCCCCCGCCGCCCCCGTCGTCCTTGCCGTCCCGGCCCGACGCCCACAGCAGCAGGCCGACGAGCGCGGTGAGGGCGGCGAGGCAGACGGCAGCGGCGGCGACACGGCGTCGCGTATGTCCTGTCACGATCACCGAACAAGCATGCGGCATGCTGCCCGCGGGCCGGTGACGGGGCCCGCGGGCAGGGCACTCACGCCGTCTTCCACCAGGGGGCCGTGGTGTCGCGCAGCGTGTTCGTGCCGCAGTGCACCTCACCCATGCCGATGTGGTACGTGTACCAGTCATCGATGTACTTGGTGGTGAAGCCCGCCTTGGCGTACACGGACGTCACGGCGTCGGTGAAGATGTCCCGGCCGCCGATGACCGGACCCCACTGCTGGGGCGCCAGATAGCGGGTCGGGCTGAGCAGGACGCCGTTGACCGCGCCGGGGATGTAGGCGCTGTTCTGCCAGGCGGCGGCCCGGGTGCCGGAGGCCCGGCCGCCGGCGCGCCGGTCACCGCTCGTCGGGGCACCCTTGTCGGCGCTCTTGTCGGCGCCGTTCCGCTGGTTGAGGTCGCGCAGCGAGTCGGGGCCCATGCGCCGCAGCTTGCGGCTGTCGCTGAGGCCGCTGTCCGACCGGCCGCTGGCGCCCTGGCCGTCCCGTACGTAGAGGCCGGGCACCTTCACGATCTCCGCGTCGGTGATGCCGGTCTCGCGCTTGAGGATGTCCAGGTTGGCCTTGATGCGCTCGGCGGCCAGCTTGTTGTCGGCGTGGAACTTGGTGGAGCCGAGGACCTTGTTGATGGTCTCCTTGGGCGCCGGGATGCCGGGCCCGCGCGGCACCGAGAACATCTTCTTCGCGCCGTGGCCCTCGCGCTTGGCCTTGCGAAGGAGTTCGACCCCGGCCTCCGGGTCGGCCACGCCGATGCGCCAGCCGCGCTCGGTGTCGGCGGGCAGGAACTGGATGAACTCGTCGACGTGCCCGACCGACAGCCAGGACGTGTCGAGCAGCAGCGGCGACTGGGCGCCCTGCGAGGCCAGGAACGTGCGCATGGCCTTGGCGGGCTTGGAGCCGGTGTCCTTGCGGTAGCCCTGGATGATGCGCCCGGCCGGGTAGCTCTTGTTCCCCAGCGTGTACGGCGGGATGGTCTCCAGGTTGCCCATGGAGTTGAGGGTCCACTCCTCGCTGTCGCGCACCCCGCTGACCTGCACGACGCCCACGTCCGGGCCGCGCAGCTTCTCGTACAGCTCGCGCCCGGCGTCGCGGTCCGGCTGGGCGGAGCGTATGAGGACGCGCATGGTGCGGGGCTTGCCGCCCGGGCCCGGCATGCTGGCGTACGCGGGCTCGACGAAGTCCTGCGCCCACGGGTCGCCGTACTTGGTGAACTTCGTCAGCGGCTTGGTGATCCCGGCGCTCTTCACCTGCGCCGCCAGCTTCTTGACGAACTTCTGCTGCGCCCGGCTGTAGGCGTCGCGCCCCGGCACCTTGGTCACCAGGACCTGCTCGGCCTTCTGCAGGTGGTGGTGGGTGAGGACGGGCGCGGTGCGCAGGACCACGTCGTCGGAGCGGGACTCGCCGCCGCCGGTGACCGTGAAGCGGACGGTCACGAGGCCGTCCCACTTCTGCTTGTCGCGCACGACGTCGGTGGCCTCGATGCCGAGTTCGACGCCGGAGCGCAGCTCCTTCACGGTGAGCCGGTCGGTGGGCTTCAGCATCGACCAGCGGCCGTCGCGGTTGATGAACACGCGGGACTTCTTGGCGCCGGCGCCGACGGCCTTCACGGTGCCGTGGCTGCCCGCGGGCGTGTCGGGGCGCGGCACGGTCTTCAGGCGCGCGAGGTCGGCGGCGTCACGCTTGCCGTTGACGACGGAGTCCGACGCGTCGTTGCACCGCGCCAGCTTGGCGTCGGAGAGCGGCCTGCCGCGCCCGTCCTTGACCGGGCAGCGCTTGGCGTCGTCGTCGACGTTCGGCAGCAGGACGGCGCCGCGTGCGGTCGTCCAGGTGTCCTCGCCGTCCGTGTCGGTGCTGCCCTCGACGTCCACGCGGCCGTCGCGGTTGACGTCCGCGCGCAGGTCGGGTGCCTCCGTCGCGGCCGCCGAGCGCGTCTCGGCGACGGCCGTGGTCCCCGTCGCCGCGAGCAGCCCCGCCATTGAGGTCGCGAGCGCGACCTTTCTCCAGCTGTGCGCGTGCACAGTTCCCCTCCTAGTCCCGGCCCTCTGGTCGGCTGATCAGGTGGCGAGGGCCGCTGGAGAGGAAGAGTCCGGTTACGGGGGCGGGGTTGCCAGGAGGTACGGAGAATCTGCGGCCGTCGGGAACCTTTCGGTGTCCGGGTCCGTCCCGAACCGGAACCCGACCCCGCACCGGGACCCGACCCCCCACCGGGACCCGTCCCGTGCCAGGCGCCGAACAATGCGTGGGCCGCCCCCGCCCGTTCCGCCGACAGGAGACCGGGATGGATGCCCCTCCGTACGCCGCCGCACCGGAACCCCCGCCCTCCGGGGCACGCAAGCCCGCCCGCGTACGCGATCCGCTGGCCGTGGCCCTCGGCAACGCCTCGCTGCTCGGCGTCGGCTATCTCCTCCTGCGGCGGCGCGTGCTCGCCCTGTTCACGGGAATGGTCTCCGTCGTGCTCGTCTCCGTTCTCGCGGCGGTGGCCCGGCCGTGGTGCGAGGTCGTCGTGCTCGGCTGGTGGGTGGCGGTCGTCGGGCACGGGTGGTTCGTGGCGGGTGGGCGCCTGCGGTGGCGCTCGCCGAGGGGACGGAAGGCAGGCCCGGTGCGCGGGCAGCGCCTCGTGGCGCTCGGCGTCACCGTGCCGGTGCTGCTGGCCGTGGGCCTGCTGCGGTACGACGCCGCCCGGATCCACTCGGACGTCACCGACGCCCGCGAACACGGCGACTGCGCCCGGGTGCTGGCCGCCCAGGACCGGGTGTGGTCCGGGCACCGCGTGGCCGACGCCCCGCTGACCGCCCGCGGCGACCGGACCGTCGAGGCCTGCCATCGCCTCGCGCGGGCCGGGGACGACCTCACCGCCGGACTGCGCGGCGACACGGACGCGTTGGCGTCGGGCTTCGACACCCTCGCCGCGGTCCTCGCGGAACCCGGCAACGACCGGACGGTCGGCGCCGTCCTCGACGCGTTCCTCGCCGGTCTGCCCGTCAAGAGCCCCTGCCGCACCGTCACGGTCACCGACTGGCTGCGCCACCGGCAGCCGAGCCGCACCGCCCTCGACCGCTCCGCCGGTGCCGTCGCCCGGACCGCGCCCGCGGCGCTCGCCGGATGCGGGGACGACCTGATGGCCGCCAAGGAGTGGAAGAAGGCCCGCAAGCACTATCAGCAGCTGCTCGACCAGTACCCGGGGGACGCGCGCGCCCCCGAGGCCCGCAAGGCGGTCGCGCGGGCCACGCTCGCCATCGAGCTGGCGCACGTCCGACGGCTCCTGGACGGGCCGAGCGACACCCAGCCCGAGTACTGCTCCACCCCGGCGAAGTACCGCGGCGCCGCCCCCTACCGCAGGGGAGTCAACCGCGCGCTGTTCTTCGGCAACGACACGTACGCACGGAAACTGCCCGCCGCGTGGCGCACCAGCGACCCCACCCGCGCCGCGCTCGTCGTCTGCGCCGACGAGGACGACGAGGGCACCCCCGTCCGGACCTGCCCCTACGAGAACAAGACGCTCCCCGACTTCCCGGCCGACGTGACGTTCCACAAGATCGCGATCCCCATGAAGGTCTATGAACTGCGCACCGGGAAGCGGATCGCCGACCGCAAGGTGCAGATCAGCGGCGCCAGTTGCCCGCAGGTCCTGGAGTACACCTCCTCCTCCCTCGTCGGCGACCTGGGACCGCCGTCGGACGTGAACGTCAAGGCGTCCAAGGCCGACGTGCGGGCCGCGTTCTGGCCGCTGTTCCACCGGTGAGGGACACCTGCGCGCCGTGCGCGTGTCCTCGGTCAGGGCGAGCCCGGGACGACCAGGCCGCTCTCGTACGCGAAGACGGCCGCCTGGGTCCGGTCGCGCAGGCCCAGTTTGTGCAGGATGCGGCCCACGTGGGTCTTGACGGTCTCCTCGGCGACGACGAGCGCCTCGGCGATCTCGGCGTTGGACAGGCCCTGGGCGATCCGGGTGAGCACCTCGGTCTCGCGGCCGGTCAGCCGCTCGATCCGCACGCCGGCCGGACGCCGCGGCCCGCCGGGCCCCGTGCCGAGACGGGCGAACTCGGCGATGAGCCGCCGGGTGAGGTCCGGCGAGAGCAGGGCCGCGCCGCGGGCCACCACCCGGACGGCCTCGGCGAGTTCGAGCCCGGAGGCGTCCTTGAGCAGAAAGCCGCCGGCTCCGGCGCGCAGCGCCTCGTACACGTACTCGTCCAGGTCGAAGGTGGTCAGGACCAGGATCTTCGTGGGGCAGTCGGGGCGGGCGGTGATCCGGCGGGTGGCCTCGATGCCGTCGACGCCGGGCATGCGGATGTCCATCACGATGACGTCCGGGAGCAGCCGCGCGGCGAGGGTGACGGCCTCGGCGCCGTCCTCGGCCGTCGCGACCACCTCGATGTCGGGCTGTGCGCCGAGAAGCACCGAGAAGGCCTCGCGGACCATGGCCTGATCGTCGGCGATCAGCACGCGGATCGTCATGCGGGAGTGTCCTTGTCCGTTCCTGTGGGCGTGGGGGCGGGGGCGGGCAGCACGGCCGTGACCTCGTAGCCGCCGTCGGGCGTGGGGCCCGCGGCGAAGTCGCCGCCGAGCATCGCGGCGCGCTCGCGCATGCCGGTGACGCCGTGACCGGCGCCGGGCGAGGGCGGTGCCGCCCGGGCGGACCGGCCGTTGGCGACGCGCAGGGTCAACGCGGACCGGCCGTAGGCGAGTTCCACGGTGGTGTCGGCCTCGGGGGCGTGGCGCAGGGCGTTGCTCAGCGCCTCCTGGACGATGCGGTACGCCGAGAGCTCCACGCCCGGCGGCAGGGGGCGGCGCGTGCCGTCGACGCGCGCGGTGACGGGCAGGCCCGCCGCGCGCACGGTGTCGAGGAGCCCGTCGAGCTGGGCGAGGGAGGGCTGCGGGGCGGTGGCGTCCTTGCCGGGCGCGTCGGGGCGCAACAGGCCGAGGAGATGGCGGAGTTCGGCCAGGCCTTCGCGCGCGTTGGCGCGGATCGACGCGAATTCGGCGACCAGTTCCGGCGGCGGGCCCGCGACCCGGTAGGGCGCGGCGTCCGCCTGGATGGAGATGAGCGACATGTGGTGGGCGACGACGTCGTGCAGCTCCCGGGCGATACGGGTGCGCTCCTCCAGGACGGTCCGCAGGGCCCGCTCGTGGGCGGTGGCGGCGATCTGCTCGGCGAGCCGGGCCCGGTCCTCGGTGCGGCCGCGCCGCACCGCCCCGACGACGACGGCCAGGGCGAACAGGGCGCAGCCGGTGAGGACCAGCGCCCAGGAGCCGACGGCGCGGTCCGCCAGCTTCAGGGCCGCCCCGAGCGCCGCGCTCGCGCCCGCCGCCGCGGCAGCCGACGCGAGCCGGATCCGCAGCGACAGGAGCAGCAGCACACCGGCGTGCACGAGCCACGCCCACAGGTCGTTGTCGTGGGACGGCGGGTGGCCGATGGCGATGACGGTGAACAGGCCCAGCGAGAGCCCGTACGCCAGGGCCGGGCGGCGCAGCGCCACGACCAGGGTGGCCGCGTGGGCGGCGGCGAGGAGCCGGGCGGCCGGGTCCGCGCCGGTGGCCGCGAGGGCCGCGGCCGCGAGGGCGACGAGGGTGTGCGGCAGCCACCGCAGCCATCGGGGCCAGGTCAGGGGCGGCAGGGGCGCGGGGCGCAGGGTGAGCAGGTCCGCCATCGGCGTGCGGGCCGCGGGGCGCTCCGCGGGCGGGGCGGACGTCTCGTGCACGGGGGCATTATCGGGCACGGGCGCGGTCCGACGCGTGCTGGAAGACGACCTCGGGGTTGGCGCCGCTCGGGCCGTCGAGGAGCGGCGCGTCCTTGCCGCGCAGCTGCTTGTCGAAGAAGGCACCCACGTAGTCGCGGGTGATCTCCGCGGCGCGCTTGCCGGGCAGCCCTTCCGGGTCGTCCTCGCCGAGCTGTCCGGCGAGCGGGGCCAGGTCGGTGAACGCGAAGTGGTCGGCGCCGGAGACGGTGAGCCAGCGCTTCCAGCCCTTCATGCGGTTCCAGGCCGTGGTCCACGTCGTGTCCCTGCCGCCGGGGCCGTGGAGGTCCTCGGTGCCCATCATCAGGAACGGCCGTCCGGCACGGCGCGACGCGGCGCTCGCGGTGTCGACGAACGGGCCGTCCAGGTTCGCCCCGGCGCGTACGCGCGCGTCCCGGCTCATCGTGGCGTCGGCGGCGGCGCCGCCCAGGGAGTGCCCGGCCATGCCGACCTTCTTCTTGTCGATCATGCCCGCGTACTTCCACGGGGACGTGGGTCCGATCAGCCGGTCCAGGGCGAAGGAGAGGTCCTTGGCGCGGCCCCGGGCGGCAGGCCGGAAGGTGTCCTCGTCGACCTTGTCGCAGGCCGCGCACGGCAGGATGCCCTTGCCGGGGAAGGTGACGCCGGAGGCCTCGTAGGCGTGGTCGACGACCGCGACGACGTAGCCGCGGCTGGTCAGTTCACCGGCGAGAGCGGTGAGGGTGGCGCCGGGCACGGAGAATCCGGGCGACAGGACCACGAGCGGGAACGTCCCGGGCTCGGGCCTCGCGCCCGCGTACGTGTGGGTGCGGGTGGCGCTGAGCACGTCGGCGGGGAGGTCGAGGCCCTTCGCGTCGAGGAAGGCCTTGGCCTCCTTCGGGCGCAGGTAGGGGGCGGGGTGTCCGGTGCCCTTCCGCGCCGGGTAGTACAGGGACACCATCAGCTCCCTGGCGCCCGCCGTCGGCACCCACGGGTCACGGCGGCTCTGGTCGACCAAGTGCAGCGAGGCGCGGCCGACGGCGTGTTCGCCGGTGGGCGCGGGGAGCGCGAGGCGCGCCTGCGCACGCTTCGACCCGCTCCCCGCGGAGGTCGCGGAGGCCGCGGCCGACACGGGTACGGCAACGGCACAGGCAAGCAGGACAGCGACGGCCCCACGACGACGTACAGACATGTTCACGACCCCTTCTCCCGGCGGCCGCACCCTTCCTGGACGGCCTCACACGTCAAAATTAGGAGCCGGGAAGCGGGGAGGAATCACGCCGAGGAGCCAACTCCGGGGGTAGCTCTCAGGAGCCAGGGCCACGCATCCGGGGTCACCAGCCGGTGAACAGCAGGTGGTTGACCAGCAGGGCCAGGACGGCCTGGGCCGTGAGCCAGGGGCGGGCGGTGCGGCGCGGCAGGAGTGCGGTCGCCGTGAGCAGGAACGCGGCGAACGGCAGCCAGATCCGCTCCGTCTCCGCCTTGCTCATGCCGGAGAGGTCGGCGGCGGCGAGCGCGAGCAGAGCCGCGAGCGCCAGGCCCGCGAGCCGGTCGGCCGCCGTGGTCCCGCCGCGGCCCACGCGGCGTACCGCACCCGGTGCCGCGGCGAGCGCCCGCCGCAGCCCGGCCACCGTCGCGAGGCCCACGGTGAGCACCGTGCAGGCCGGGTTGGCCCAGATCCAGTACCAGTACGGGCGGACTCCGCCCGCGCCCTGGTAGTAGCGCTCGACCAACAGCTGGTACGCCTCCCACCAGTGGAAGCCGAGAGCCGTGAACACCAGCGGCACCACCGCCGCGCCCGCCGCGAAGTACGGCAGGGGGCGGGCCGTACGGGCGAGCACGAGGACGCCCGCCGCGACGACCGCGAACAGCGTGAGGCCGTAGGACAGATAGCAGGTCAGGCCGAACAGCAGGCCCGCGGCGGCCGCGACGAGCGCGGGGTGGCGGGTCGTCCGGGTCGCCGCGAGCGCCAGCAGGGCCGTCATCCAGGCCGCGACGGCCGCGAAGTAGCCGTCCGCCGACGCGCCCATCCACACCGCGGCCGGGGCGAGGGCCAGGAACGGCGCCGCCCGGCGGGCGCAGGACTCGTCGGCGAGGGCCTTGACCGTGACCAGGACGGCGACGGCGACCGTACTGCTCGCCGTGATGACGAAGGCTCCCGCCCAGGCGCCGCCCCCGAGGCCGATCCGGTCCAGGAACACGAAGGTCAGGGGCGCGGCGGGTGGGTGGCCCGCGGTGTGCGCGGGCCAGTGGTACTCGCCGGGCGCGCCGAGCAGGATGTGGTCCGTGTAGCCGCGCAGCGCCGCCGGGATGTCCGCGAAGCGGTCGATGACCTGGAGGTATTCGTACTTCGTGGTGAGCCGCTCGGCGACGCCGCGATGCCAGCCGTCGACGAGCGCGAGCGACCAGATCCAGGCCGTGGACGCGGCCCAGGCCCCGGCCAGGAGCACCCGCCAGGGCAGCCGCGCGGCGAGCGCGGGCCCGTACGCCACCACGGCGGCGGCGACCGCGAGCGCGGCCGGGGTGCCCGGGCCGAGGTGCGGGTCCCAGCGGGCGTACAGCGGGGGCCAGTTGACGTGCAGGCTGCCGTCGGAGCGCTCCACGGCCCGGCCGACGACGACGGCCGCGGCGACGAGCAGGGCGCCGCACACGGCGGCGACGAGGTCGCGGCGGACGCCGGGCGTGCGTCGTTCTCGGTGGTTCACGCAGGCACCGTAGGCACAGCCGGGCCGCGACGGGCCGGTGCGCGGCCCCGCGTCACCGAACCGTCAGATCTCGCTCCTCAGCCGTCCCGCTCCTCAGCCGTCCCGCTCACCGCCCGTCTCGCCCACCGCCCGGCCGGACGGCGGAAGGCGTCAGCGTTTCGTCATGGGTCGTGACCGCCCCGGCACGGCTCCCCGGCCGTACGGTCGACCCGAGGCGACGGACCCACGTCGCGCGGACCTGCGAGGGCACAGCATGGGCGAAGCACCGAGGCCGAGGCGCTCCCAGGGAGCGACGGTCACCGCGCAGGCGAACCGGGTCCTGGGCGGGATGTGGCGCAGCCCGGTGCGCGGCCCCTGGTTCACCGCCGTGCTCGGCGCGGTGCTGCTGCCCGGCATGACGCTGCTGTTCGTCACCGGTCTGCTCTCCTACGCCGCGTACAACCCCGGTCTGTCGCCGGTGAACGACAAGACGCCCGACAAGGGGCTGCTCGGCTTCTACCTCTTCGACTGGCCGACCGACCCGCACTGGCTGTACCGCCTCACCCAGGGCCTGCACGTCACCGTCGGCGTCGTGCTCGTGCCGGTGCTGCTCGCCAAGCTGTGGTCGGTGCTTCCGAAGCTCTTCGCGCTGCCGCCCGTCCGGTCGCTCGGCCATGCCCTGGAGCGGCTCTCGCTGCTGCTGCTCGTGGGCGGCGCGCTCTTCGAGTTCGCGACGGGTGTGCTCAACATCCAGTTGGAGTACGTCTTCCCGGGCTCGTTCTATCCGCTGCACTTCTACGGCGCGTGGGTGTTCTTCGGCGGGTTCGTCGTCCACGTGGCACTGAAGCTCCCGAGGACGGTGCGGGTGCTGCGGGAGCGGGGGTTCCGGGACCTGGTGCGCACGCAGGACGGGCGGCAGGACGTCGAACCCGAACCTGACGACGGCACCGGGCTCGTCGCCGTACGGCCCGCCGGGCCGACCGTGACGCGGCGCGGCGCGCTCGGCCTCGTCGGCGGTGGCTCGCTGCTGCTGTTCGGCACCACCGCGGGGCAGAGTTTCGACGGCTGGCCGCGCGCCACGGCCCTGTTCGCGCCGCACGGCGGCCGTGACCCGGGCGCGGGGCCCGGCGCGTTCCAGGTCAACAAGACGGCCGCGGCGGTGGGCATCGCGCCCCGGCACACGGGCGAAGCCTGGCGGCTCGTCGTCGCCGGGCCCGCCCGCACCCTGCGGCTCACCCGCGCCGACCTGCTCGGCCTCGCCCAGCACCAGGCCCGACTGCCCATCGCGTGCGTGGAGGGCTGGTCGACGTCCGACCAGGCGTGGAGCGGGGTGCGCCTTCGGGACCTCGCCGCGCTCGCCGGGTACGAGGACGGCGATCCGCCCGGTGTGCTGGTGGAGTCGCTCCAGCTGCGCGGCGCCTTCCACAGGGCGGCGCTGCGCGCCAACCAGGTGCGGGACGCGCGCTCCCTGCTCGCGCTGCGCGTCAACGGCGCCGACCTGACAGCGGATCACGGCTACCCGGCACGCGTCATCGTGCCCGCCGCGCCCGGCGTCCTGAACACCAAGTGGGTGGCCAGGCTGACCTTCGGAGGGCTGCGATGAGCGAGGAGCCAGTGGTACGGGGTGACGCGTCGCAGGCGCGGGGAGAGGAACCGGTGGCGGGCGGCGGGAGCGGCCGGTGGCGGCGCTGGTACGGCGAGGGTCCGCTGCACCTGCTGCTCCTGCTCGCCTCGTTCGCGCTCGCGCTGTACGCGGGAGTGCGGCTGCTTGCCGACGACTGGGCGGGCGTGGCCGTCTGGTTCGTCGGGGCCGCGCTGCTGCACGATCTGCTGCTCGCGCCGCTCTACGCGGCCGCCGACCGTGGCCTGAGAGCCGCACTCGGCGGGCGGGGCCGGAACCTGACCGTTTTCGTCCGGGTCCCGGCCGCCCTGTCCCTGCTGCTTCTGCTGGTCTGGTATCCGCTGATCACCCGTCAGGTGCCGCGCTACGAAGCGGCGACGGGCCTGCCGCCGGACGTGTTCCTGGCGCGCTGGCTGCTGGTGACGGCGGCGCTCTGCGCGGGCTCGGCCCTGTGTCTTTCGGTGCGGGTGCTGCGTACGGCGCGTCGGCGCAGCGCCACGAAGCAGCGGCCGCCCGCCGTCCACTGATCGGCGACCTGCCAGGCAGGCCCGTGCGCGTACCCGAGCAGGGCGGTCGTGCCGAGCCGCGCCCAGGGGAACGTCCCGCCGGGCTCGCCACGGCCGCGGCCGTCGTCGACGTGCACGCGCACCCGCTCGTCGACGTCGACCGGCGCGGTCTCCGCGAGCAGCAGACCGCGGGGCGCCAGGAGGCGGGCGACCCGGGCGAGCAGCGCCGCCGGGTCGCCACCGATGCCGATGTTGCCGTCCAGGAGCAGTGCGGTGCCCCAACGGCCCTCGCCCGGAAGCGGGTCGAAGACGGACCGGCGCAGGGCCGCGCCGCCCAGGCGCAGTGTGTGCCGTACGGCCGCCTCGCTGACGTCGATGCCGAGCGCGCGGTGCCCGGCCGCGGCGAGCGCGGCGACGAGACGGCCCGGGCCGCAGCCGATGTCGAGCACGGATCCGGCGCAGCGGCGCAGCGCGGACCTGTCCGCCGTGTCCGGTGCCGCGCACCACCGCTCCACGTCGAGCGGAAGCAGCCAGCCGTCGGCGCGGCGCAGGAAGAGGGGGCCGCGGCCGGTGCGCAGCGCCTCCGCGTACACGTCGGCGCTCCATGAGGGTGCCGCGGGTTCGACCGGTACCGCCGCCGTACTCACGGGCGGCCCGCCGGGGCCAGGCGGGCGAGCTCCGCCGCGAACCGGGTGTGCGGGGCCGCGGCCGCGACCCGGGCCGCGTCGTCCGCGGTGTCGACGTCCCACAGCACCGGCAGGTCGCGCACGCGAAGACCGGCCGCGGAGAGGCGGGCGCGCTGGATCGCCCCGGTCGACGGCGTGGACATCGGCACCCCGCGCAGGAGTTCCGGGTCGGGCTCGGCGAGCCCGAGCGCCCAGAAGCCGCCGTCGGCCGCGGGCCCGAACCACGCGTCCGCGGCGCGCCAGGCGTCGGCGGCGAGCGCGGGCGCGAGGAGGGCCGGAGTGACCTGAGGGGTGTCCATGCCGATGAGGACGGTCGGCCCGGCACAGCGGGCGAAGGCCCCCGCGAGCCGTGCGTCGAGGCCACCGGCACACTGCGGTACGACGTCGATCCCGGCCGGGAGCCACGGCCCGGGTTCGCCCGCGAGGGCGAGCACACGGCGGTGCGCGGGCGCCCGCAGGACGGCGTGCAAGGTGTCGACGAGCGCCGCCTCGGCGAGGCGCGCCGCCTCCTCGGGGGTGTACGGCGGGGTGAGACGCGTCTTGACCCGGCCGGGCAGCGGCGCCTTGGCGATGACGAGGAGGGTGGCGGGGGTGTGCCGGGACGGGACGTTCATGACCGCGCCTCCCGCGCACCGGTCTCCGGGTCCGGGCGCCGCGGACGGGCGGGATCCGTGGCGGGCTGCGCTGCCGGATCGGCGGAGGCTTCATGCGCCGGAACCACGGAAGCCGGACGCACCGGCCCCGGGGTGAGCTCCCGTCCCGCTGTCGTGTCCGGCTCCCGTGCCGGGGACGGTGGCGGTGCCTCGGCTGAGAGGGATGCCGAAGTCGCGGGCGGCGCCGAGTCGGGCAGCGGTGCCGCATCCACTCCAGGACCGCGCGCCGGACCCTCGGACACCTCCCGCACCGGGGGCGGACTCGCCCCGTGCGCCGGGGACGGTTCCGGACCCGAGGACGGCCCGGGCTCCACACCCGGACCGCACTCCGGGCCCGCGCCCGCCTCCCGCGCCGAACCCGTGGCGGCCCCCCGCACGGGCCCCGGGGAGGGATCACGCACGGGACCCGCGAGCGGTCCCTCCGCCAGTACCCGCCGCATGTCGCGCACCGCCTGCCACGTGCCCCGCCATGTCCCGGTGACCTTCGAGGTGCCGGTGCGTGGCAGGTAGGGCACGTCGCGTTCCTCGATCCGCCAGCCCGCGTCGGAGGCTCGGACCACCATCTGCAAGGGGTAGCCGCTGCGGCGGTCGGTGAGCGCGAGGGCCAGCAGATCGGTGCGGCGGGCGGCCCGCAGGGGGCCGAGGTCGCGCAGGCGCAGGCCGGTGCGGCGGCGGAGCATCCGGGTCAGGGCGAGATTGCCCGCGCGGGCGTGCGGCGGCCAGGCACCCCGTGTTCGGGGGCGTCGGCGGCCGAGGACGAGGTCGGCGCGGCCCGCCGCCACCTCGCGTACGAAGGGGACGAGCAGTCCCGGGTCGAGCGACGCGTCGCAGTCGCAGAAGCACACGATGTCCGCGTCGGCGGCGGTGAGCCCGGCGTGGCAGGCGGCGCCGAAGCCGCGCCGGGGTTCGTGCACGACGGTCGCGCCGAGCGACCGGGCGAGGTCGGCCGAGCCGTCCGTGGAGCCGTTGTCCACGACGATCGCACGCCAGCCCGCGGGAACGCGCGCGAGCACCCAGGGCAGTGCCGCGGCCTCGTCCAGGCAGGGCAGCACGACATCGACGGGAGGCACAGGCGGAGCCGGGGCCGGGGAGTCGGGGAAGGAGTGGGTCACGCCTCTCACCCTATGAAGCAGAAGGGGACTTTTCGGACTTCGGGTTCTTACGAAACAGGGACGTCGGCCCCGCCGACCGCCGCGCGCGTCCCGCACGCGCGGCCACGGTGCGAGGCTTGCCACATGGACACACCACTCCCGGGCACCGGCTCCCGCGTCCTCGTCGTGGACGACGACCGCACCGTCGCCGAGGTCGTCACCGGCTACCTGGAGCGCGCCGGATACGCCGTCGACCAGGCCGAGGACGGCCCGCTCGCGCTCGAGCGCGCGGCGCACCGCAGGCCCGACCTCGTCGTGCTCGACCTGATGCTGCCCGGCATGGACGGCCTGGAGGTGTGCCGCAGGCTCCGCGCCCGCGGTCCCGTACCCGTGATCATGCTGACGGCGCGCGGCGACGAGGACGACCGGATCCTCGGCCTGGAGATAGGCGCCGACGACTACGTGACGAAGCCGTTCAGCCCGCGCGAACTGGTGCTGCGGGTCGAGTCGGTGCTCCGCCGCGGCCGCGTCCCCGCGCCGACGCCCGGTGCCCTGCTGCACGCCGGAGGCCTGACCCTCGACCCCGCCGCGCGGCGCGCCGCGAAGAACGGCGCCGAACTCTCCCTGACGGTACGCGAGTTCGACCTCCTGGCCTTCTTCCTGCGGCACCCGCGCCGGGCGTTCGGCCGCGAGGAGCTGATGCGCGAGGTGTGGGGCTGGGACTTCGGCGACCTCTCCACCGTGACCGTCCACGTCCGCAGGCTCCGCGGGAAGGTCGAGGACGACCCGGCCGCGCCGCGGCTGATCCGGACGGTGTGGGGCGTGGGCTACCGCCTCGACGCCGGCGAACCGGATCCTGCGGACACGCCGGAGCCGGGCCTTGCGGACGCGCCGGAGCCGGGCCCCGCGGACGCACCGGAGCCGGGCCCGACCGGCTCGCCGGAGCCGACGGCGCCGGGCGGCCCGTCGTGACCGACGTCCTGCTCATCGCCCTCTACGCCTTCCTCGGCGCCGCCGCGGCGGGGCTGCTCGGCGCGCTCGCGCTGCGGCTGCTGCGGCACCGCTCGCTCGTCGCGCTGCTGACCGTCGTCGCCGCCGTGGCCGTGACCGCGATGCTCGCGGGAACCCTCGCCGTGGCCTGGCAGATGCTCCTGTCCCCGCACGACCTGACCGTGGTCACCGTCGTCGTCGCCATGGCCGCCGTGGTGTCGTTCGCCACCGCGCTGCTGCTCGGGCGGTGGGTCGTGGCCCGCAGCAGGGCGCTGACCCTGGCGGCCCGCTCCTTCGGCATCGGCGGCAGCTTCGCCGCACCCGACGAGCCGGCGACCGCCGAACTGGCCGCGCTCACCCGCGAGTTGGAGGCGACCAGCGCGCGCCTCGCCGATTCCCGCGAGCGCGAGCGCGCCCTGGAGACCTCGCGGCGCGAGCTCGTCGCCTGGATCTCCCACGACCTGCGCACCCCGCTCGCCGGGCTGCGCGCCATGGCCGAGGCCCTGGAGGACGGCATGGCCGCGGAGCCGGACCGCTATCTGCGCCAGATCCGCACCGAGGTCGAACGGCTCAACGGCATGGTCGGCGACCTCTTCGAGCTCTCCCGCATCCACGCCGGCGCCCTCGCGCTCTCGCCCGCCCGGATCTCCGCGTACGACCTCGTGGGGGACGCGCTCGCGGGCGCGGACCCGCTCGCGCGGGAGCACGGCGTACGCCTCGTGGGCCACCGCATCGACGCGGTACCGGTCGAGGTCGACAGCAAGGAGATGAGCCGCGTCCTGGGCAATCTGCTGATCAACGCGATCCGCCGGACACCGGCCGACGGCACGGTCGCGATCGCCGCCGAGCGGTCGGACGCGGGCCTCGTGCTGTCCGTGACCGACGAGTGCGGGGGCATCCCGGACGAGGACCTGGCGCGCGTCTTCGACACGGGCTGGCGCGGCACGAACGCGCGGACGCCCCCGGCGGGCGCCGGTCTCGGCCTCGCCATCGTCCGCGGCATCGTCGAGGCGCACCGGGGCCGGGCGGCGGTGCGGAACGTGTCCGGGGGCTGCCGGTTCGAGGTGGTCCTGCCCCTGGCGGGCTGACGCCGGGTGGCTGCCCTCCCCCTCGCCCACAGTCACCGCAGCCCCACCCACGCGCCCCTACCGCAGCTCCGCCCGCGCGAACTCCCGCATGCCATCGGCGAAGCCGACCCGCGGCTTCCAGCCGAACTCCCGGCGCAGCCGCGCCGAGTCCGCCGTCACATGGCGCACGTCCCCGAGCCGGTACTCGCCGGTCGTCACCGGCGGCGGCCCGCCGTACGCCGCCGCGAGAGCATGCGCCATCTCGCCGACCGTGTGCGGGTCGCCGCTGCCGGTGTTGTACGCGGCGAACGACCCCGCGCCCCGGCCCCGCACCGCCTCCACGGCCGTCGCCGCCGCCTCCGCCACGTCACGGACGTGGACGAAGTCCCGCCGCTGGCCCCCGTCCTCGAAGACGCGCGGCGCCTCGCCGCGGGCCAGGGCCGACCGGAACAGGGCGGCGACCCCGGCGTAGGGGGTGTCGCGCGGCATGCCGGGGCCGTACACGTTGTGGTAGCGCAGCGACACCGCGCGGCCGCCCGTCGCACGGGCCCACGCCGCGCACAGGTGCTCCTGCGCGAGCTTCGTCGCGGCGTACACACTGCGCGGGTCGGGCGGCGCGTCCTCGGTCACCAGGCCCGGCGCCAACGGCGCCCCGCAGGACGGACATCCCGGCTCGAAGCGGCCCGCGGCCAGGTCCTGCTCGGCGCGCGGCCCGGGCCGCACCACGCCGTGGCGCGCGCAGGCGTACCGGCCCTCGCCGTACACCACCATCGACCCGGCGAGCACCAGCTCCCGCACCCCGGCCCGGGCAAGCGCGGCGAGCAGCACCGCCGTGCCCAGGTCGTTGCAGCCGACGTACGCGGGCGCGTCCGCGAAGTCCTTGCCGAGTCCGACCATCGCCGCCTGATGACACACCGCGTCGACGCCCCGCAGCGCGTCGGCCACGGCGTCCTCGTCGCGCACGTCACCGACGACGAGCCGCTCCCCCGGGCGCGCCGCACGGGGCGGGCCCTGGTGCGCCGACGCCAGCACCACGTCGTACGAGACGACCTCGTGGCCGCGCGCGAGCAGCGCGTCGACGATGTGTGTTCCGATGAAACCGGCGCCGCCGGTGACCAGTACCCGCATGCCGTCCACGCTAGGCAGCCGGCACCCGCGCCGTCCCGCGCCGCGGCCCCACGTCACCGTTCCGTAAGGGCGCGCCACACGGCGGCATCAGTCGTCGACGCGGGCGTCCGCGCGCAGCGCGGGCCACAGCAACGCCACCACCCGCCCGGCCGGTGACCGTCGGGGGTGCGGTGGCGGCGGTTGCGGGGAACACAGACAGGACCGGGCTGAATCGATACAGCGCGGGGAGTCGGCAGGGGCGGTGATCGGTCGTGGGTGGCTACGCCGATGCGTTGATCGAGCGGGTGCGTCAGGCGCGGACCGCGCTGGCGGACGCCATGGCGGACGAGGACGTGTACGCCGTGGCGGTGGCCGAGGACGAGCTGGACGACGCGCTGCGGATGGCGCGCCGGCACGGGCTCGCCAAGGAGGTCGGCGAAGGGTGAGCACGAAGATGCCGGTTCCGTTCCCGGAACCGGCATCTCGGCATGCGCCGTCATGCGTGGTCAGCCGCGGGCGCCCCCGGCCGTCCTCGGGCGCCCGCGCCAGGTCAGCGCAGTCGCAGCGCCTCACGGACCGTCCCGAACAGGTCGGTCTGGTTCGTGACGCCGAGGACCCGGTAGGCCTGCGGGCCCTGCGCGGCGATCCGGACCTGGGTGCCGGTGTGCTCCTGGGCCTTGCCGGGCGTGTTGGTCGAGTAGTTGACCTTCAGCTGCTGGCCCTCGTTGGTGACCAGCGTGGAGGACAGGCCGGGCGGGGTGGCCTCCAGGGGCACGATCTGGCTGGTGTGGGCGTGGTCGGCGGTGGTCACCACGAGGGTGTCGGGGTGCTTGGCCGCGTAGTCACGGGCCACCTTCACCGCGCGGTCGAAGGCCGCGGTCTCACCGATCTGCCCGCAGGGGTCGGCCGCGTGGTCCTGCTTGTCGATCGAGGCGCCCTCGATCTGCAGGAAGAAGCCCTTCTTGGAGTGCTTCTGCTTGGCCTCGAGGAGCTTGATCGCCTTGCTCGCCGAGTCGGCGAGGGCCGGGGTGCCCGACGGGCGGTCCGGGTTGGAGGTGACGCAGCGCTGCGGGTCGGTGCCGCCGGTCGCGGCGCCCTTGCCGGTCCACTCCACCGGCACGTTGCCGGGGGCGAAGAGGCCGAGCACCGGCTTGCCCGCCTTGGCCTTCTCCATCCCGGTCTTGTCCGTGACGACCTGGTAGCCGAGCCCGCGCGCCTGCTCGGTGACCGTCTTCCCCTTGTACTTGCCGTCGGTGACCTTCTGGTCGAACCGCTGCTTCCCGCCGCCGAACAGCACGTCCACCTTGTGGTTGACGGACTGCTCGGCGATCGAGCCGGGGCCGCCCTTGGCGATCGTGTCCGCCGGGCACTTGGCCATGTCGGCCGGGCCCTGGCAGGAGCGGTCGGTCGCATGCGAGGCGAGCACGGCCGGGGTCGCGTCGGTGAGCTCGGCCGTGGTGACGCTGCCGGTCGCGTAGCCGTTCTTCTGCGCGAGCTCCAGGATCGTCGGTACGGCCTTGTCGGTGCCCGGCGTCTTCGAGATGCGGCCGTTGACGGTCTTGACGCCCGTGGCCCAGCCCGAGCCGCTCGCCGCGGAGTCGGTCACGTAGTCCGGCGTGCCGTCCTTGTGCACGGCGTACGTCGTGTACGAGCCGGTCAGCGGGAACTTGTCCATGTTCAGGCGGCCGTTCGCGCCGACCGTGTAGTCCCGGGCCAGGGTGATCTCCGAGTCCCCCATGCCGTCGCCGATCAGCAGGATGACGTTCTTCGCCTTCCCGCCCTTGATCGCGCGCTCGGCCTGTTCCTTGGTCCCGGAGGCGCCGGCGGCGGTCGTGACGGCCACGGCTGCCACGGCGGCGGCGACCACTGCGGTGCCGACCATGAGGTGGCGACGGGAGGGGCGGTGCATGGAATCTCCTTGGATCGTGCGGACGGGCCCGGGGGCCGACGGGCGTCAGCTCACCAGCCGTCGGTGAATCAGAGGTGACGTTTCTGCGCCGCCGCTCCATCCGGAACATGACGTGCACCTCTCAGGCCGGGGGCCTCCACGGCGTAACCGATGATCTTGTCCCGCGTTGGTCCGCCTGGACAGGAGTCCTCCTGTGCCAGGACACCGACAGCGCCCGGCGCCCCGTCGCCGGGCCACGAGGAAGGCATGAGGGCAGCACACATGCAGGTCATCTCCCAGCGGATCGCGGCGGGCGTCGCAGCGCTCGCCGCGGCGCTCGGCTGTGTCGTCGCCACCGGGCCCTCGGCCGTCGCGGACGGCAAGTGGTGCAACCACTCGGTCTGCATCGAGACGTACGACACCGGCACCTACCTGGGCCGGGTCGAGGTGTCGGTCACCAACACCAACCAGCCCCACCGCATCAGCGCGCGCGTGTGGACCACCAACGGCTGGAGCGCGCACACCAAGGTGGAGGACGTCGCGGCGTTCCGCACCTACCGGGACCAGGCGTACCCGCAGCGGCACTTCCCCGCGGGCACCCGGCTGTGCGCGGAGGGCTTCCGCGGCGGCGCGAGCGTGGGCCTGCCCTGTGTCACGCTGACCAACTGACCGTCGGACGGCAGAACGCCCGCAGGCCGAACACCGGCCAACTGAAAACCGACCATCGGCGGGACGGCGCCGGGGGAACCACCTGGGTGGTTCCCCCGGCGCGCACGTCAGATGTGCACGATGACACCCCCGCGACGGACGTAACAGAATTCGCCGCCACGCTTCTCCCGGTTCACACGGGGCTGGTGGGCTGACCGCGCTCAAGTCACCCACCACAGGAGGCGCGCGTGAATCTCGTCGTCAACGGCGACGCGGAGAGCGGGGCGGGCGGCAGCGCCGACCCCGTGACCACCGTTCGCGGCTGGAAGGTCCTGCAGGGAGCGCCCGCGCTCATCGCCTACAGCCTGGGCGGCGGCTACCCGACGCCCGCCGACCCCGGGCCCGCACGGCGCGGCAGCCGGTTCTTCTCCGGCGGCAACAGCCCGCGCACCGCGCTCGTCCAGGACGTGGACCTGCCCAAGGGCGGGCCGACGGGGCGCCGTGCCGTCGACGCGGGCCGGGTGCGGTACACGCTGACCGCGTGGCTCGGGGGCTTCGCGGGCCAGGAGGACGGCGCCCGCCTCTCCGTGGAGTTCCGCGACGCCAAGGGCACCCCCGTGGCCCTGAGTGTCCTCGGTCCCGTCGGCGCGGCGGAGCGCGAGAGCCGTACCGGGCTACTTGAGCGGACGGCCGAGGCGCTCGTCCCGCCCACGGCCCGGTCGGCGCGGCTGCTTCTGGTGTTCACGCGCAGCGGCGGCGGCACGTCCAACGACGGCTACGCCGACGCCCTTTCCCTCACCCTGAGCGCCACCGGAGGCCGCCGATGACCGTCAACCGCCGTGACCTGCTCAAGGCCGCCGCGGCCGCCGGCGCCCTCAACCTCGCCTGGCCGCTTGCCCCCGGCCTCACCCCCGCGCAGGCCCGCGAGGCCGCCGAGACGCTGGGCGCCGAGTACGACCCCGCGCCGTTCACGCTCGGCGTGGCCTCCGGTGATCCGCAGCCGCACTCGGTGGTGCTGTGGACCAGACTCGCGCCCGAGCCGCTCGCCGCCGAACAGCAGCTCCCCGAGGCCGTCGAGGTCGACTGGGTCGTCGCCAAGGACGCGGGCCTGCGCCGTGTCGTCGCCCGCGGCACCGCCGTGGCGTCGGCGACGCTCGGCCACAGCGTGCACGTGCCGGTGAGCGGCCTGGCTCCCGGCCGGCACTACTGGTACGGGTTCAAGGCGCTCGGCAGGACCAGCCGCGTCGGCCGGACCAGGACCGCGCCGCGCGGCAAGGTCAAGAAGGTCACCTTCGCCGCCGCCAACTGCCAGGCGTTCCACGACGGCTACTACGCGGCACACCGCGGCATCGCCCGCGAGAAGGTCGACTTCGTCGTCCACCTCGGCGACTACATCTACGAGCACGGCCAGGTCGGCGGCGTACCCGAGAAGCACGTGCGCGACCACGACGGTCCTGAGATCCTCACGCTCGCCGACTACCGCAAGCGGCACGCGCTCTACAAGGGCGACAAGTCGCTGCGCGAGGCGCACGCGGCGCATCCGTGGTTCCTGACATGGGACGACCACGAGGTGGTCAACGACTACAGCGGCACGGGCGGCGGGGCCTCGTTCATGCGGCGCCGCGCGGCCGCGTACCAGGCGTGGTACGAGCACATGCCGCACCGCGACTCCTTCGGCGGGGCGGCGCTTCCCGACCCCGAGATCCACCGCGTGCGCCGCTGGGGCGACCTGCTCGAACTGACGGTGCTCGACCTGCGCTCGTACCGCTCCGCGCAGAATCTGCCCGACGGCACGATCCTGGGCGCCGACCAGAAGGCGTGGCTGCGCAAGGTCGTCGACCGGGCGCCGGACTCCTGGCACGTGTGGGCCAACTCGATCATGCTGAGCCAGCTGCGCGGCAGGCCGGGCGGCTCGTACATGTTCACCGACCAGTGGGACGGCTTCCTCGCCGAGCGCAAGGAGGTCCTTGGCCATGTGCACAGCAGCGGCCTCGAGGACCTGGTCGTCATCACCGGCGACTGGCACTCGGCGTTCGTCGACGACGTCCGCACCGACTTCGACCACCCCGATTCGCCGCTGGTGGGCACGGAGTTCACCGCGCACTCGGTGACGTCGGGGGCCTACTCCCCCGAGTGGAACGCCGCCAACGGCCCGCTCATGGGCAAGGCCAACCCGCACCTGAAGTACTTCGAGGGCAACCGGTACGGCTACGACGTGTACGAGGTGACGCCGGAGCGCTTCAGCGCCCATATGCGGGTGATCGGCGACCGCCGCGATCCGCTCTCCCCCGTCACGACGCTCACCACGTTCCACGTGGACCGCGGCACGGCGGGTTCGTACGAGGACGACGCCACGAAGTCGTCGCCGGCGCAGTACCGAAGGGGTTAGCTGCGGCCGCACGCACGGCCCCGGACCGCGGTGCCGGTCCGGGGCCGTGCGTGCGGGGCCGGTCAGGGGCGCCAGTCGAACGGGAAGTGCTTGCTGGATCCGCCGCGGTACTCGTGGGAGAAGTCAAAGCCCTCCGCGTGGTCGTTCTCGACCACGCCCCACGTCGCTATCTGGCCGGGCCCGACCTCGGCGCCCGGGGCGTTGATCAACTGGACGCGGCGGTTGGGGTCGGCGGTGGGGCCGGTGAGCGCGGTGGCGCCGACGGAGACCTTGCCGTCGACACTGGCCCGCCAGTACGAGAGGTCCTCGGCGGCGTCGAAGTGGACCGGGGCGTACCGGATCTCGCGCAGGTCGCTGATGAGCGAGCCGAACTTGCCCGGCCAGCCGCCGACATGACCGGCGAAGATCTGCTCCAGGGCGTCGCGCTGGGCCTGGTCGCCCTTGGCGTCGATGTAGAGCATCACCTTCATGGTGGCGTCCGGGTCGTCGACCCACATGTTGCCCGCGAACTCGCCGAGCGCGACCACGCCCAGGCCGTCCAGGCGCACGTCCCCGAAGTGCCCCTCGTGGACCTGCCAGACGAGGGTGAACACGCAGTCCCCGTGGGTCGGCGTCTGGGCGAAGGTGCAGGGGCAGGGCAGCGCGCAGCTGCAGACGTCGAACCACTCGCCGCGCAGGTGCCAGTCGGGGAGCGTGCTGTCAACCCCGGCGCGGACGACGGTGGTTGCGTCGGGAGCACTCTGCGGCGCGGCGGATGTGGTGCACATGGTTCGGCCTCCTGTCGAGACGGGAGCAGATACCTCCAGGGGGTACCTGCCGTCGATGAGAGAGAAGCTAGGGCTCGCCGACCGCGCACGTCAAGTACCCCCTAGGGGTATCAGCCCCAGCTCTTCTCCTCATGGCTGAAAACCGTTCATTCTCCGGTGACTTACCGCCTCGTCATGGCGGTCCTACTGTCCACGGCGTCCACCCCCCGCGTGTGACGAAGGAGTCGACATGGAACGCCGTACCGTGCTGCGCGCCGCTGTCATAGGCGCCGGAGCCGCAGCCTTCTCCGGTTCTCTCTGGCGGCAGGCCGTGGCCTATCCCGCCCTGCCGGGCCCCAGCCCCTACGGGGCGCTCCAGCCCGCCGACGCCAACGGCATCATGCTGCCGTCGGGCTTCACCAGCCGGGTCATCGCCCGCTCCACCCAGAAAGTGACCGGCACCAACCACACCTGGCACAAGGCGCCCGACGGCGGCGCGTGCTTCGCCGACGGATCCGGCTGGATCTATGTCTCCAACGCCGAGATGAGCGGCAGCGCGGGCGGCGCGGGTGCGGTGAAGTTCAACAGCGGCGCCCAGATCACCGGCGCCTACTCCATCCTGTCCGGCACCAACCGCAACTGCGCGGGCGGCGCGACGCCGTGGAACACCTGGCTGTCGTGCGAGGAGGTCGACACCGGCTTCGTGTACGAGACCGACCCCTGGGGCGTGAACGCGGCGGTGCAGCGGCCCGCGATGGGCCGGTTCAACCACGAGGCGGCCGCCGCCGACCCGGTCCGCCAGGTCATCTATCTGACCGAGGACAAGTCCGACGGCCGCTTCTACCGCTTCGTGCCCACCACGTGGGGCAACCTGGCGTCCGGAACGCTCCAGGTGCTCAAGGAGGTCGGCGGCGTCCTCTCCTGGGCGAACGTGCCCGACCCGGACGGCAGCCCCACCGCCACCCGCTACCAGGTGTCGGGCGCGAAGGTGTTCAACGGCGGCGAGGGCTGCCACTACCGCGCCGACATCTGCTACTTCACCACCAAGGGCGACAACCGCGTCTGGGCGTACCACGCGGCGAACAACACCCTCGCGGTCGTGTACGACGACAACGTCGGCGGCGCCCCGCTGACCGGCGTGGACAACGTCACCGCCGCCACCGTCGGCGACCTCTACGTCGCCGAGGACGGCGGCAACATGGAGATCTGCATCATCACGCCCAGCGACGTCGTCGCCCCGTTCCTGCGGATCACCGGCCAGTCCTCCTCCGAGATCACCGGACCGGCCTTCAACCCCGCGGGCAACCGGCTCTACTTCTCCTCGCAGAGAGGCACGTCGGGCTCCAGCAGCGGCGGCATCACCTACGAGGTGACCGGGCCCTTCCGCAGCAGCCTCTGACCCCTACGGGTCCAGGCGTCCGGGGGTGTCCGCTCCCGGGCTCGCGAGCCCCACCTCGTACGCGAAGATGATGGCCTGGGCCCGGTCCCGCAGGGACAGCTTCGCCAGGATCGCGTTGATGTGGGTCTTGACCGTGGACCTGCCGATGCCGAGGGCCCGGGCGATCTCCGGGTTGCTCAGGCCCTTGGCCACCTCGCGCAGGACCTCCGTCTCGCGCGCGGTGAGGACGTCGAGACGGCCGTCGGGGCGGGCGCGCGGAGCGACCGCCCCGGTGGCGAAGGCGTCGATGAGCCGACGGGTCACTGCGGGGGCGAGCAGGGCCTCGCCGGACGCGACGGTGCGGACGGCGTCGACCAGTTCCTGCGGCTCGCAGTCCTTCAGGAGGAAGCCGGACGCGCCGCCGCGCAGCGCCGAGAAGACGTACTCGTCGCGGCGGAACGTGGTGAGCACGAGGACCCGCACGGGCGGGTCCATGGCGGTCAGCAGCCGCGTGGCCGTCAGGCCGTCCACGCCCGGCATGCGGATGTCCATCAGGACCACGTCGGGGCGGGCCGCGCGGGCCAGTTCGACGGCCACCGCCCCGTCCGCCGCCTCGCCGCACACCGTCAGGTCGGGCTCGGCGTCGATGACGGCCGCGAAGCCCGCCCGCACCACCGCCTGGTCGTCCACCACGATCACCCTGACCGGCACGTCCCCGCCTCCTCCCCGACCCGCGCCGCACGCACGTCGGACTCGCTCAACTCGTCCATGGCGTCCAGGAGTTCCCGCAGGCCCGCCAGGGCGCCGCGCGCCGCGTCCGTCACCTCGGCGAGCGCGGCCCGCCGCCCGGCCCCTCCTGCGAGGCCGGCGTCGGCGGCGCGCACGAGGCGCACGGTGTGCTCGACGACCGTCGCGTGCAGGCCCGTCGCGACGCGCCGCCGCTCGCTCGTCACCGCGTCCCCGACCCGTGCCGCCACCGCGTCGAGGACGTGCCGCTCCCAGCGGCCGCCCTCGCCGCGCCGGGCGCGGGTGAGCAGGCCGAGGGCCCATACGGGAAGCAGCCAGGGCACCGCGGCCAGGCCGAGCGCGGCCAGGAGCGCCACTGTTGCGGGACCCGCCGACTCCGCCGGGTCGCTCGCCGCCGCCAGGCCGAGCACGGTGCCGCCGACGAGGCCCACCGCGACGGGCGCGGGCCAGGTCGCGCGGGCGGGGCCGTACGCGCCGACCGCGTGCAGGCCGACCAGCTCCGCCGCCCCGGCGACGGCGAGCGCCCCGAGCCAGTCGAAGGCGAGCAGCCCGGCGGCCGTGGCCGCCGCCCAGCCGAGGGCGACCGCGAGCGTCGCCGCCAAGGCGGTCGCCGGGGCGCGACGGCGCAGGAACAGCGGGGCCGCGTGGGCGGCCGCCAGGCCGACGAGCCCGACGAGTCCAGCACCGGACGGGACCACCGCGCCCACGCCGACCGGCACCACGACACAGCCGACGAACACCACCACGTCCCCGCCCCCACGAAGCCGCGGCACGACGGCACCACGACGCCCCACCCACGCGGCTCGGCCACGCCGCGCCCATCCGCCCGCCTCGGTCGGCAGCGTGGCCGTCACGGTCCAGCCGCCCCGCTCCCCCGGCCCCGCCGTCACGCGCCCGCCCGCGCCCGCGACCCGTTCCCGCATCCCCGCGACGCCCCGGCCGGTGCCGAGGCCCGGGCTGCCGGAGCCGGAAAGCGGGGCGTCGTCACCGGGAGACGGACCATGAGACGGACCATTGGTCACGGTGACCGTCAACTCGCCCGGGGCGTAGCCGATGCGTACCGACACCGGCGCCCCGGCCGCGTACCGCATCGCGTTCGTCAGCGACTCCTGTACGACGCGGTACGCGACCACGGACGTGTCGGGCCGCAAGGGGTAGGGGTGTCCGTGGAGGGCGAGGGTCACCGGGATGCCGAGGCGTTCCAGGCCGGCGCACAGGGGCGGGACGAGCTCGTGCAGCGGGCCGTCGTCCGGTGCGTCGCCGACCACCGGGACGAGCTTTCCCAGGGCGGCCAGGACGTCGCGGCCGGTCGCCGCGCCCGACGCGAGGGCCGCGTCGGCGAGCTCGGGGCGGGTGTCGGCGAGGCGCAGGGCGGCGGCGCTCTGCACGGCGACGGCGGTGAGGTGGTGTCCGGCCGTGTCGTGCAGGTCGCGGGCGAGCCGTTCGCGTTCGGCGGCGGCCGCCGCCCGGCGTTCGCGCTCCACGTCGGCGAGGCGGGCGAGGACCCGCGCGCGGCGGGCCGTCCGGTGGGCGCGCAGCCTGCCGCACAGCAGCACCACGCAGTGCGTGAGCGCACCGGCGAGCAGCTCGTCGAGAAGACGACCGCCTGCCTCGATCCCCACCCCGTAGAAGGGGAGGGACAGCACCGCGAGTGCCGTCGCCGTCAGCGCGCGGCGGTGTACGGCGACGGAGAACAGCGCCACCCACACCATCACCGGCAGCGCGGGCTCCGGCAGGAGCACCCGCGCCACCGCGTCCGCCACCACCACCGCGCAGCACACCGGCACCGGCGCCGTCCTGCGCCACACCAGCGCGGTGGCGGCCACCGCGGCCACCAGGACGCCGAGCGACGGCTGCCACGCCGCACCCCGCCCCGGGCCGTTGACCGTGTGCAGGACGACCGCCAGGTGTCCGGCAAGGAGCAGCGCGGGCACCGCCACGTCGGCGGCGCCGGGTCCGCCCCGCGCTGGTCCCCGTGCTCCCCGTCCCACGGGGCGACCCTACCGGCGCCTGTCTCCACCCCTGGGTGGAGAAGGGACCGGCCTGTTGGCCGGTGCCGACTCCCTTCCCGCGCAGGACGCCCGCCCGCCGGGACTGCGATCTGCTGGAGGCATGAGCATCGACCGACGCAGCGCCGTCACGGGCGGAATCGCCGCGGGTCTCGCCCTCGCGGCCACGACCGCCGTGCCGAAGAGCACCGCCACGACCGCGGCACACGGCCGTACGCCGGACCGGGAGACCCCCGTGATCACCGTGTCCGGCGAGTCCCCGGCCCGCACCAACATCCCGACCGCGCGGGACCCCAGGGCGTCCGGCGGCGCCCTGCTCGCGCTCGCCACGCCCAAGGAGCCGCCGTCCCAGGGGAGGTGGTACGCGACGTACGCCGTCGACGTCCCCCAGGCCGGGCCGTACCGGATCGAAGCGGTCGCCACCGTCCCGGTCGAGCAGCGGCACACCGAGGAGACCGGCTCGTACGTCCGCCTGGCCGTCAACGACGGCCCCGCGGTGCCGGTCAGCCGCTCGCAGCCGTACTGGTACGAGTCGCCGCCGGCGTGGGGCGACCTGGCGCGCGTCACGCTGGGCGAGGTCGAGCTGCGCCGGGGCGCGAACACGCTGACGTTCGTGGTGGCGGGCCCGACCGTCCTGGACGCGTACAACGGATACCGCTTCCTGCTCGACGAGTTCACGCTCACGCCGGTCCCGGTCGCCCTGTCCTCCGTGCACGCGCAGGACCCGGAGGACAACCTCGGCCACTACCGGGGCGGTGAGCGGGCGACGTTGACCTTCGCGCTCAATGCCGTGGCGCCGCGCCCGCTGACCGTCGCGTACCGCGTCCTCGACCACACGTCGAAGAAGGTCCTCTCCGGCTCGCTGCGCCTGGCCGCGGGCGCCGGAAGCGCGTCGCTCGTCCTGCCCGCGCTGCCGCCCGGCCACTACCGTGCCGTCGCGGCCCTGAGCACGGCGCCCAAGGGCACGGTCACGGGGTCGTTCGCGCGGCTGCCCGACCGGCGTGCCGTGCGCGGGCACGCCAACCGGTTCGGCGTCAACGTCTTCACGCACGCCCTGATGCCGCCCGCGCGCCTGCCCGCGCTCGCGTCGGCGGTGGCCGCCATGGGCGTCGGGCACGTCCGCGACGGCAGCGCGTGGCCCGCGGCCCAGCGGACGCCGCACGGCCCGTTCGACAGCGGCCTGTTCGACGCCGTCGCCGGGGTCTTCCGCGAGCGCGGCCTGAAGGTCCTCGAAGTGGTCTCGCCGCCCCCGGACTGGGCGCTGACCGAGACGTCCGTGCCGCTGCCCGCCGACCTGCGGGACGCCTACCGCTACGCCGCCCACCTGGCCGGGCGCGGCAAGCGGGCCGCGTCCGACGCGCTGCAGCTGTCCAACGAGCCCGACGTCGACGCCACCGCGAGCACCGGCGACCAGCACGCCGCGTACGTCAAGGCGGCCGCGCTCGGCATCAGGGACCGGGCGGGCGCGCCGCCGGTGGTGCTTCCGGGCATCGCGCAGTCAGGGGTGTTCCAGGAGCTGATGCTCCACAACGACGTGGTGCGGTACGCCGACGCCTGGAGCTTCCACGGCTATCCGGCCCTCGACGACACCGACCCCGAGCCGCCGTCGGCGCCGGACGACCAGCGGGAGCTGCGCGACCGGTTCGGGGCGCGGACGCCGCTGTGGATGACGGAGTGCGGCGCGTTCCTGCCCGCGCGGCCCGGCACGGATCTGTCGTACGCGACGCAGCGCACACAGGCCCGCTATCTGGTGCTGTCCACGGTGGAGAGCCTGGCGTCGGGCACCGACCGGCAGTTCTGGTTCTGCGGGCCGCCGTGCACGGACGAGGGCGTGTCGTTCGCCCTGCTCAGCCGGGACTTCCAGCCGCTGCCCGCGTTCAGCGCGTACGCGGCGCTCACCTCGCTCCTGGGCGAGGCGAACCACGCCGGTCTCCTCACGGAACTGCTGCCGCGCGCGGCCGGGTTCGTCTTCGCGGACGGGGCCGGGCGGACCGTGACGGTGGTGAGCGCGCCGCGGCCGCGGACAGTCGCGGTGCCGGTGCCCGACGGGCCGACCCGGGCGTACGACATCATGGGCGCCCCGCTCCGCACGCCGCGCCGGTCCACGCGCGGCACCGTCCGCGTGCGGGCGTCCCGCGACCCGCTCTATCTGGTGACGGACGCGCCGCCGCCCGGCCGCCCGAGGCCTCCGGCCGGTGACGAACGCACCGGCCGGAGGCCGCTGTCCGCCGCGGAGCACATCGTGCTCAACCAGCGGTACGCGGCCGCGAACGCCGCGCCCGGCAAGGACGACGGCGACGCGGAGCCGCCCCTGGGCTATCGCCTGGGCGCGACCACGCGCATGTGGGTCGACGTGTACAACTTCGACCGCGCCGCGCGGACGGTCACGCTGTCGGCGCGGCCGTCCGGCGGCTGGGCGGTGACGCCTCGGCGCGTGGCGGGGGTGCGGGTGCCCGCCGGTGGGCGGGTTCCCGTGCCGTTCACGGTCACGGCGGGCGAGCGGGTCCGGCCGGGTGTGGACCGGCTCCTCACCTTCGAGGCCCGTCTGGGCGACCGGGCGGTGCCGCCCTCCGTGTCCCGTGTGCAGCGGCGCCGCGGTGCTTAGCGCAGGCCGGTCTGGACGCGGCTGTCCAGCTTGTTGTTGGTGAAGCTGAAGATGGCGTTGCCGTACGTGCGGTTCTGCTCACACAGGTAGCTCGCCATCTTCGTGCCCTTCATCTCGCCGTCGGAGATCCGCACACACACGCCCTTGCCGGCGATGGTGTGCATCTGGGCGATGGTCTTGCCCTTCTTGATCTTGTTGTACTTGGCCTTCGTCATCTTGCCGTTGGACTTCTTGCCGTCCAGGCCCTGCTGCGACTTGAACTCCAGCTTGCCGTTGCCGAAGGAGAAGATCGCGTCGCTGTAGCGCTTGTTGCCCTTGCACTCGTAGACCTTGACCGAGAAGCCGGAGCCGCCGCTGCTCGACGTCTTCTTGCAGGCGCCCTTGCCGACCACGGAGGTCATCTTGGCGACGCTCGCGCCCAGCTTGACCTTGTCGTACTCGGCGCGCGTGATGTTGGCCGACGCGGCCGACGCGGACGGGGCCAGGGCGGCGGTGAGGGCGGCGGCGAGCAGGCCGGAGACGGCCAGCGACTTGCGGGACATGCGGATTCCTCTTCTTAAAGGGGCCAAAAGCCCGGAAAAGACAGGGCGGAGGCAGGAGTCGCGTATGTTCCGACATAGCGCGGCAGGCGCCTCACGATGATCTTGACTTCCCAGGTGGCCCCATGGTTGTACGGAAGATCGAACAAGTTTGGTACGTCTCCTACGGCTCGAACATGCACCTCGACCGCCTCATGACGTACATCGCGGGCGGCAGGCCGGACGGCTCGGCCAAGGACCACCCCGGCTGCCGCGACCGGCGGCCGCCCGAGGAGTCCCGGGGCGTGGAGCTCGCGGGCGTGGTGTACTTCGCGACCGAGTCGCTGCTGTGGACCGGCGGCCGCGCCTTCTACGACCCCGGGGTCCCTGGCCGGGTGTTCGCGCGGGCCCATCTGGTGACGGTCGGTCAGTTCTCCGACATCGCCGCCCAGGAGATGTACCGGGAGCCGGGCGCGGATCTCGACGTGGCGGCGGTGATGCGGGACGGGCGCGCCCGGCTCGGCGACGGGCGCTACGAGACGCTGGTGTGCCCGGGGCTCCTCGACGGCCTTCCCCTGCTCACCTTCACCGCGCCCTGGACCATGGCGGACGTCCCCCTCAACCCCCCGTCCGGCGTCTATCTGGACCGGCTCGCCGCCGGGCTCCTGGAGGCGGCGGCCTGGGACGAGGCCGCCGTCGCCGCGTACCTCGCGGACTGCCCCGGTGTGGCGGGGCACTGGCCGCCCGCACGGCTCGCGGAGATCACCGCGGCCGCGCGGGCGGGACTCAGCCGTCGCAGCCGTTGATGTCGTCGTCGCAGCCGTCCACCTCGTCCGGCGTGATGGTGTTCAGGCGCCACAGGACGAGGCCGGTGCCGTCCTTCACCGGGTCGACGCGCACGGTGAAGGGCTCACCCGCCGGGATGTTGAACTGGTCCCCCTCGCGGTCGCCGCACCCGATGCCGTACGGCTGCTCCACGTCGCCGCGTCCGAGGGTGAGGGTGACCTCCCCGATGCCGTCGGTGTCGCAGGTGATGTCGAGGCGGTACGGCCGGTTGCCGGCGCCCTTGAACGTCCTGCTGTCCATGCCGTCCGCCACGAAATCGGCGGCGGACTCGACGAGGGCCGGTTCGGTGCCGTCGTCCGCGTAGGCGTCCAGGGCCCGCGCGGCGCGCTGCAGTGCGTCGTCCGGCTCCCAGGCCCGCGCGGCGGGGCGGGGCCCCGCCTCCTGCCTCGCCCCCTTCTTCTCCTCGGCATCGGCCTTCTCCCCCTCGGCGCAGCCGACGAGCAGGACGCCCGCGGCCACGCAGAACGGAAGGGCATGGCGGAGACGATTCTTCACGTGCGTTCCACTGGGTCGGCGAACTGCTGGTCTGCCGCCATGCTGTCAGCCGCCGCAGAGCTCCGCGAAACGCCCGGCGTCGACGTTGCCCCCGGAGACGATCACGCCGACGCGCGGCGGCACCCGGTCGAGGCGGCCGGTCAGGAGCGCGGCGAGGCCGGTCGCGCCGCTGGGCTCGACGACGATCTTGAGGCGTTCGAAGGCGAACCGCATCGCGTCGCGGATCTCGTCGTCGGACACCGTGACGACCCCGTCGAGCAGGCGCTGGTTGATGGGGAACGTCACCTCGCCGGGAATCTCGATCACCTGGCCGTCGGCGATGGTGCGCGGCATGGGGACGGACACGCGGTGACCGGCCGCGAGGGACCGCTTGGTGTCGTCGCCCGCCTCCGGCTCGACGCCGTACACCCGGATGTCGGAGCTCAGGCCCTTCACGGCGGTGGAGCTGCCCGCGATCAGACCGCCGCCGCCGACGGGCGCGACGAGCGCGTCCAACTGGCCGACCTCTTCGAGGAGTTCCAGGGCCGCGGTGCCCTGGCCCGCGATGACGTGCGGGTGGTCATAGGGCGGGATCACGGTCAGTCCGCGCTCGGCGGCCAGGGCCTGGGTGATGGCGGCGCGGTCTCCCTCGTAGCGGTCGTACGTGACGACCTCCGCGCCGTAGCCCTTGGCGGCCGCGCGCTTGGAGCGCGGGGCGTCCTCGGGCATGACGATCACCGCGCGGCTGCCCTGCTCGCGGGCGGCGAGCGCGACGGCCTGGGCGTGGTTGCCGGACGAGAAGGTCGCGATGCCGCGCGCCAGTTGCTCGGGAGTGAGGCGGGACACGGCGTTGTAGGCGCCGCGGAACTTGAACGCGCCGATGCGCTGGAAGTTCTCGCACTTCAGATAGACCTCCGCGCCGACGCGGGCGTCCAGCGTCCGGGAGCGCAGGACCGGCGTGCGGTGGGCGACGCCCTTGAGACGGGCCGCGGCGTCGCGGACGTCGTCCAGGGTGACCGAGGGTGTGCTCGTCATGCGGATGCTCCCTGAGAAGTGTCGGACTGAGGTGCGTCGGACTGAGGTGCGTCGGGCTGTGAGATGTCGGGCCCGGGCGGCGGCGCGGCCTGGGCCCGGGCCTTGGAGAGGTAGCTGTAGGCGGAGGCGCGGGAGATGCCGAGGCGGGCGGCCACCTGCGGGACGGCGTGGCGCACCGCGAAGACGCCGCGCCCGTCGAGGCTCCGGAACAGGTCCAGGCGCGCGTCGCGGTCGAGTTCGCCCCAAGAGCACCGCTGGTCGAGCTGGTAGCTGTCCACGATGGAGTCGACGACGGAGTCCACGTCGTCGCCGAAGGTGGTCGTCGGCACCTCCGACCGGCCCGCCACACCGGCGAGTTCACCGATCAGGGTGCCGACCCTGTGCACGGCGGTGATGTCGAGGTTGACGCACAGCGCACCGAACACCACGCCGCCGCTGTCCCGCAGCAGCATCGTGGAGGACTTGAGCAGCTTCCCGTCCTGGGTGCGGGTCACATAGTTCAGCTCGTCGGCCGCCTCGTCGCCGCGGGCGAGCAGACCCATCCCGATCTCGCTCATCGCGCCGCCGACGCTGCGCCCCGTGACCGTCCCGGCGACGGCCACCACGGAGCCCTCCGGCCGCCGGTAGTCGTGGACGACCACCTCGCACATCGAGCCGAAGGTGGCGACGATCCCTTCGGTGACGGGCGCGAGCGCGGCGAGGATCGCGTCGCGCTCGGCCGTGCGCCCGTCGTCGGTACGTAGCTTGTCGGTACGTAGCTTGTCGGCGCGTACGTCGTCGTTGCTCATGTCGGCGCCCCGTCCCTCCCCGCCGCGCGGCGGATCTGGACACAACGTACACTGCTTGGACGAAAAGTCCAGAGCCTTTTCTACGGCTTGGGGGCCGCCGCCTCCAGGTCCGCCACGCTGCCGGACATCACCGCCGGGATGTGCTGGGTGAGGTGCTCCAACGGCCAGTCCCACCAGGCGAGTTCCAGGAGCCGCGCGATGCCCTCGTCGCTGAAGCGGCGGCGCAGCAGGCGCGCCGGGTTGCCGCCGACGATGCCGTAGTCCGGGACGTCGTCGACGACGACGGAGCCGGAGGCGATGACCGCGCCGTGACCGATGCGGACGCCCGGCATGACCAGGGTTCCGTACCCGAACCACACGTCGTTGCCGACGACGGTGTCACCGCGCCCCGGCAGCCCGGAGATGAGCCCGAAGTGCTCGGACCAGGACCCGCCCATGATGGGGAACGGGAACGTGGAGGGGCCGTCCATGCGGTGGTTGGCGCCGTTCATGATGAACCGCGTGCCCTCGCCGAGCGCGCAGTACTTGCCGATGACGAGCTTCTCCGGCCCGTAGTGGTACAGCACGTTGCGGGTCTCGAAGGCGGTCGGATCGTCCGGGTCGTCGTAGTACGTGAACTCGCCCACCTCGATCAGCGGCGAGGTGACGAGGGGCTTGAGCAGCACGACGCGCGGCTGCTCGGGCATGGGGTGCAGGACGTTCGGGTCGGCGGGGACGGGTGGCACGGGGTGCGCCCTTCTCTCATGATCGGGTTCCGGCTGGACCCGTCCATGATCGCAATCCGCGCGGGAGCGCCGACACCGAAATACGCGGGCGCCCGGCATCCACGCGGGATGCCGGGCGCCCGGGCTCACCTGCCGTACCTCTGTCTGAAGGGATCAGCCGTATCCCCGAGGGACTAGCGGACCGTGACGTTGAAGACCGACGACAGGGTGGCGCCGCTCTGCACGCGGAGCTCGTTCTTGCCCTTCAGGCCGAGCTTGACGCGCAGGGAGTACGCGCCGGACTTGTTGACGGTGGTGGAGGCGGGCAGGGACTTCCACGTGCCGCGCTGCTTCTGCTGCAGGGTGACCTTGCTGCCGGACTTGATGCCGGTCGCCTTGCCGCTGACGCGCAGCTCCTGCCAGGCCTTCACGGAGGTCGCGGACGGCTTGGCGGTCAGCGCGGCCTTCACCTTGGCGGTGGGGCTGTTCTTCTGGGTGCCGATCTGCTTGCCGGTCTTGACGTCCGAGATCGCGTACGGCGTGCCACCGCCCTGCGTCTTGCTGTACAGGCGCTTGCCGTCGGCGCTGAGGTGCAGGTAGATGCCGTTGTCGATGGTCTGGCCCGGCTTGATGACCTTGCCGTTGTAGTACGGCTTGCCGTCCTTGACGATGACGAGGGCACCGGCGCCGATGTCGATCTTCACGATCTTGGTGGCCTTGGTGGCGACCGCGGCCGACTGCACGGTGGCGGGGCGCTCGGGGGCCGGCGAGCTCGCCAGGGCCGCCGCGGCCGGGGCCAGCAGGGCGGTACCGGCGAGGACCGAGATGGTGGCGGTACGCAGGGCGCTACGGCGGTGAGTGGTGGTGCGCATAACGGCGGTGTTCCCCTTCACGATGCGGTGATGTGCTCCCGCACGGCTCGGGCCCACTGGTCGGGTGGACATGTTCCGTACGGACCTTTTGCCCTCTGCCGTCTGGCGAGTGCGGAATAAACGTAAATCACCTGCCATTGCAGCCATCCGAAGATCATGTAACGGTGCCCCATAGATCACCGCACGGGCTGACGTCGGCGCGCGATGCCCCCTCGGAAAGGCCCTAGTCGAGCCGTACGCCCATGGCGGCGGAGCGCCGCTCCCTGCCCTTGGTGTGCCACCACTCGTCCAGCAGGATCCGCAGCAGCCGCGCGACCCAGGCCACCAGGTCCTCCGGCGGGCGGCCGTTGAAGATGTTCATCTCCGAGCTGCCGAGTTTCACGGCCACGCTCCAGCGGCCGTCCGGCGCGACGACCTCCGCGTACACCGTGAACGCCCGCCCCTCCACGACGACCTGGAGGTCGACGACGTCGAGCTCGCTCCCCAGGCCCTGCTCCCCCGCTCCCAGCACACGCGGGGCAAGCAGGTCCCGCACCTCTTCCTCGGTCAGCACGCGCCCTCCTCCGCCCTCAGGGTCTCGCGCAGCCACGCGCGTTCGGCGCGGCTGGTGGCGCGGGCCACGACGAGCATGCCGCGACGGTAGGGGTCGGCGACGTCGTCCGCGCCCAGGAGCCGGTCGCCGTCCTGGAAGAAACTCGCAGGACGCTCCAGGAATTCCAGTCGGCGGCGCAGCACGGCGTGCCGGTCGGCCACGTCGGGGAGTTGGGAGAGGAACGCGAGGATCGTTCCGTACCGGCCGCTGTCGGTGATGTCGTGCTCAGCGGGCTCCCGCAGGCGGCGCAGCAGGTCGTCGCGGCCCTCTTCGGTGAGGCTGAGGACGTGCCGCCGCGCCGCCGCGGCGCCCGGCTCGGTGCGCCGCTCGAGCAGGCCCGCCGCCACCAGGCGGTTGATCGCCGGGTACAGACTGCCGTCGCTGACCGGCCGGGTGTGACCGGACAGGCGCGCGACGCGCCGCCGCAACTCGTAGCCGTGCAGAGGCCCTTCGGCCAGGAAACCCAGGATCGCAAGCTCCAGCATGCTGCTATGGTCGCACATCGAATCGAGATACCTCGTTTCGAGATACCTTGTTTCGAGATACGTCCTGTCGAGACAGCCGATCGTGCCGCGGTCCCGCGGCAGTGACGCGACGAGTCCTGGGGGTTCGATGGTGTACACGGAGGAGTGGGTTTCACGGCGGGCGCGGGAGGGCTACGAGCGCGGGCGGGCGTCGTTCGCGCTCCGCCCCGAGCGCACGGCGTTGCTGGTCATCGACATGCAGGACGAGTTCGTCCGCCCCGCCTGGAGCCCGTACTGGGTGCCCGCGGCCACACGCATGGCGCCCCGGCTCCGCGGCCTGGTCGACCGCTGCCGCACGGCGGACGTCCCGGTGATCTGGACCGTCTTCGACGACACCCACCTCGGCCTCGACCGCCCGCACGCGCTGCGGTATCTGCCGCACGGCGACACCGAGTGGCGCAGGCCTGGCCCCGCGCGGGTGTGGCACGAGATGGGCCAGCGCGAGGACGAGGTCGTCATCCGCAAGCCGTCGTACGGCGCGTTCTACGACACCCCGCTCGACACGATCCTGCGCAACCTGGGCCGGGACACCGTGATCGTCACGGGCACGCTCACCAACTACTGCTGCGGCACCACCGCCCGGCAGGCGTACGAGCGCGGGTACCGCGTGGTGTTCGGCGCGGACACGACGGCCACGGACGACGAGTCCCGGCAGGAGCCGGAACTCGCGGTCCTGCGGAAGGGGTTCGCGCTGGTGCTGAGCGCGGCGGAGATCGCCACGCGCCTTTCGGGCACGGAATCCTGACTGCCGATCCTGCCTGACCGCCCGGCCCGCCCGCTCCACGGACCCGCAATGCCGCGGCAACACGCCCGCAGGGTTCGCCGCCTAGCGTCGCCTCCCGTGAGTACGGACACGCGCGGCACCCCAGCCCCACCAGCACCCTCCCCGGACGCCGACGGCCTCGCCAAGGGGCTGAAGCGACGGCACATGAACCTGATCGCCCTCGGCGGGGTGATCGGAGCCGGGCTCTTCGTGGGCAGCGGCGTGGTCGTGCGGTCGACCGGGCCCGCGGCCGTCCTGTCCTTCCTGGCCGCCGGCGTCCTGACCGTCCTCGTCATGCGGATGCTCGCGGAGATGACGGTGGCGCGCCCCGCGCTCGGCTCGTTCTACGCCCACGTACGCGAGACGCTCGGCGCGCGGGCGGGCTTCGCCGTCGGCTGGCTCTACTGGTACTTCTTCGTGATCGTCGTCGCCGTGGAGGCGGTGGCGGGCGGCCGGATCATCCAACTCTGGCTCCCCGACGTGCCGTTGTGGGCGATCAGCCTCGTCCTGATGGCGCTCCTGACCGCCACGAACATGGTCTCCGCGCGCTCCTTCGGCGAGTTCGAGTACTGGTTCTCCTCCGTGAAGGTGCTCGCCATCGTCGTGTTCCTGTTCCTGGGCGCGCTGTACGTGTGCGGGCTGTGGCCGGACGCGTCCGGCGGCCTCGGCCACCTCACCGCGCACGGCGGCTTCGCGCCCGAAGGCGTGGGCGCGGTCCTCGCCGCCGTGGTGCCGTGCATCGGGTTCTTCACCGGCGCGGAGATCGTGACCATCGCCGCGGCGGAGTCCACGGAGCCGGAACGCGCCGTCGCGGCCGCCATCCGCTCGATCGTGCTGCGGGTGGTCGCCTTCTACGTCCTGTCCATCCTCGTCGTCGTCGCGGTGGTCCCCTGGACCGACAAGGCCGTCGAGGTCAGTCCGTACGCGGCGGTCCTGGAGCGCCTGGACGTGCCCGCGGCGGCCACCGTCATGAACGCGGTGGTCCTGGTGGCGGTCCTTTCCTGCCTCAACTCCGCGCTCTACACCTCCTCGCGGATGCTCTTCGCCCTCACCCGGAGCGGGGACGCGCCGCGGGGCTTCACCCGGCTCAGCCGGGGCGGCGTGCCGCGCCGCGCGATCCTCGCGGGCACGTCGGTCGGCTACGCCTCCGTCATCGCGGCCTGGACCTCCCCGGACGTGGTCTTCCAGTTCCTGATCGACTCGTACGGAGCGATCGCCCTCTTCGTCTATCTGGCGATCGCCCTCACCCAGCTCCGCATGCGCCGGGCGCTGGAACGCGAGGCCCCCGACCGCCTCACCCTGCGGATGTGGGGCTTTCCCTGGCTGAGCCGCGTCACCGCCGCCGCGATGGCGACGGTCATCGTCGCGATGGCCTTCCTGCCGGAGAGCCGGGCGCAGTTCTGGCTGAGCCTGGTGACGGTGGGGGTGGTGTTGGGGGCGTACGAGGTGCGGCGGGTCAGGGATTCCGGATGATCGCGCCGGGCGGGAAGTGTTCGGTGCCGATGGCTCCGGGCACCTCCCGCAGGGTGATGGTCAGGTCCGGCATGCCGCGCAAGGGGGTCAGGTCGATCCTTCGGTCGTGGCCCCAGCAGGCGACTTCCAGCGCGGTGAGGCGGGGTAGGGCCCTTCTCACGTGGGAGAGGTCACCGACTCCTGCGTCTCCGCCCAGGAACAAGCGGCGGATCCGCGGTGACGGGGGAAGATCCGCCAGCATGGACACACTGGCACCGACTTGCAGCATCAGGTAGTTCAGCCTGGGCAGTGCTGCCGCGAGAGCCAGTCCTTCCACGGGGCCGCAGAGGTTCAACGCGGTGAGGTTCGGCCAACGGTCGATCCCCTCCAGGGTGCCGAGGCTCTTGCACATCTGCTCCCAGAGCATCAGGTGTTCGACGCCGGCATGGCCCGGCAGCCCCCGAAGGCCGCCATGTCCGAGGTCGAGGTCGAGCCACAGGGTCCGCAAGGACGGGAACTGCCGCAGCAGTCGGAGATCTCGCAGCACGGAATTGTTCGTCACGTGCAACGACTCAAGGTCCTCCGGTGTCACCGCACTAGTGATGTCACGGCTGGTGAAGTCGCCGCTGAAGTGGACGGAGGCCGGGGTCGCCAAGGTGCGCAGTACGGAGAGTTGTTCGGCCGAGCGGACAATCAAGTGGTCAAGGCGGGGCAAGTGCCGGAGCACTTCTTGGGCGTAGTCCTCGGGGTCGAAGCCGTCCCAGCTGTGTTGCAGGGCGCCGCGCACTTGGCTGCTGGCACTCGCGCGGAACCGCCTCATGACCATGAGAGCCGCATCGCCCCCGATCTCGCCCGCGACACGGACGACCGCTTCGGCCTCGCCGTCCGCCAGACCGTCAGGGCCGGGAAGCAGGTCCAGGATGATCGGGCCGACGGCTGCCAGTGCTGCCGCTTCCCTGGCACTGCGCGGCGGCAGCAGATCCGCCGCCCGCCGCTCCACCTCCTCCCGCACCCCCGGCTCCAGCTCCGTCGCATGCTCAAGGCACGCCATCGCCAGCAGATGCAGCCGCGTACGGTGCTTGGCCACGCGATCGCCCCGGGCGACCAACCGCCGCAGCAGACTCGCGCGTTCAGCGGGCCGGGCATGCGCGACCGCCATCCGCAGAACGTCCTCCCACTGGTCGTCGTGCGCGTGCCGCACCAGGAGCGGGATGTCTCGGGCCTCGATCGCGGCCTTGGCGCCGAGGTAGTCCTGAAAAGTGCGGTGGACGAAGTCAATGGTGTCGGCGGTGGGCTGGCGCAACAGCCCGGAGCGGGCAAGGAGATGGGTGAGGACGCCCTCCGCGTCGGCCTGCTGCGCCACGTACGGCATCGACGGCAACGCATCACCGATGAGGCCCACGGCCATGTCGTGGTCGAGCTCGGTCTGGCCGTTGCGGATGAGCCAGTAGGCCAGGCGCTGGAGGATCTGGATGCTCTGGTGCTCGGTGAGCGCCAGGCCCTCGGGAGCGTCGATGTCGCGCTCCCGGTCGCGCCGGTGCAGGAGCATGGACAGGGCGGCGTCGTACAACTCCATGCGGCCGTGCGGCAGATGACCACGCCGGTCCCGGTGCAGGGCACAGACCAGGGCGCACAGCAGCGGTGTCGTGGTGAGCAGGGAAAGGTCGCGCTGGGAGCGCACCGTTTCCTTCAGTTCCTCCCCCAGCGCGACCAGTTGGCCCCGTTCCCGCTCGCCGGCGGCGTCCGCGGAAGCCGCCGCGTGCCAGCGTGTCACGAACACGGCCACGTCCCGGCTGCCCATCGGCCGTACGGTCAGTTCGGCGAAGCCGCTGTCGGCCAGCCAGCCCTCCGGCACCGCGGACGGCCTGGTGGTGACCAGGTACGCGGCCCGCGGATAGGCCGCGATCAGGTCCTGCAGCCACTGCCGGGTCCGGGCGCGCCGCGCCTGGGGCACCTCGTCGAGGCCGTCGACGAGCAGCAGGCCCCGGCCGTCGAGCAGCACCTGGTCGGCCCAGCCGGGCGGCTGGGCGCCCTCGCGCGGGCAGCCGGTCGCGGCCAGGTACGCGTGCGGGGCGGGCAGTTCATCACGGCGTACGAGAGAACGCAGCGGCAGGACGAACGGCACGCAGTCCCGCAAGTGAGCGAGCTCGTCCGGCAGGCCGCGCCGGGCGGTGGTGACCGCGAGCCAGTGCAGCAAGGTCGTCTTGCCGCTGCCCGCGAGCCCGCGCACCAAGGTCCGCCGCCGCCCGGCCAGGGCCTGCTCGGCCCGCTCCACGCTCACCGTCGCCCCGCCGACCCGGCCATCGGCCGGATCCCCGGGGGCAAGGGCATGGGTGGGCGTGGCGAACTCCAGGCTGAGGTACGCGGCATCCAGCGGCCAGCAGTTCCGCTCCGGGCGCGACAGGTCGAGGCCGATCACGGACAGCTGCCCGTACCGCTGCTCGACGTACTCCCGGTACCAGTCCTCGAACCGCTCCTCCGGCTCGGCGTTCGCCCTCCTCGCCGCGCCGGGCGCCCCCGACACGACACGCGGCGGCACGGCCCGGTCCCGCAGCCGCAGCAGCGGCTCGGCGTCGGTCCCGAGCGCGGCGGCCAGCGCCGCCACGGTCGCGTCGCTCGGCACGCCCGTGCCGTTCAGCGCCTGGCTGACGGTCGTCCGGCCGAGCCCGGCCCGCCGGGACAGCGCGATCATCGAAAGGTGCCGCCGGGCCCGTAAGCCCCGCAGCCGCTCCGTCAGCTCCGCCAGCGCCGCCCGCCGGTCCTCGCTCGCCCCCACCGGCCCCTCCACGGACACCCTTCCCACGGTCGTTCAGGCCCGTTCATCTTGGTCCAACCGAACGCCGCTGTACGCGACTTCGGCCATCTTCCTTGCCGTCACCCCGTCCTCCACCCGGGAAGGAAGATCCTCATGCCGTCCACGCCGACGCACTGGGCGCTGCTGCTCCTCGCGCTGACCGCCGCGGTCCTCGTCGCCCTCCTGGCCGCCGTCGCCACCGCCCTGCTCGCCCGCTGGGACGGCGCCTCCGTCCCGGCCGCCCTGCTGCGCGCCGGTGCCGCCTTCGGGGCCGCGCTCGCCCTGGGCGTCGCCCTGCTCGCCCTCGTCGCCGGTTGACAGCCGCAAACATGGGATGTTCCCATGTTTGCCGTTCCAGGGTCAGAATCCCGCGTCAGCACCCGTCCGGCAGAGAGGGCACCCGACCGATGCCGCTGCGCAGCACCGCACGTACGAATCTCGTCGACATGGTCATCGCCCAGATGGAGAGCCTGATCTCCGACGGCGAGTGGCGGGTCGGGGAGAAGATCCCGGCCGAACCGCTGCTCGTGGAGCAGCTGGCCGTGGGGCGGAACACCGTGCGGGAGGCGGTGCGGGCCCTGGTCCACACGGGAATGCTTGAGCCGCGTCAGGGCGACGGCACGTACGTGCGGGCCAGCAGTGACTTCGGGGCGGCCGTGCAGCGCCGGGTGCGCAGGGCGGGACTTCTCGAGGCGTACGAGGTGCGGGCCTCCCTGGAGCGCGACGCGGCCCGGTACGCGGCCGAGCGCCGCACCCCCGAGGACCTGGCCGCGCTGCGCGCCGCCCTCGCCGAGCGCGACCGGGCCTGGAACAGCGGGGACATCGACGCGTTCATCGACGCGGACATGGTCCTGCACCGCGCGGTCGCCGCGGCGGCCCACAACAGCGTCCTCGCCGATCTCTACGGACACCTCAGCGACGCGATGCGCTCCGCCGTGCGGTCCGTGACCTGCGCCCCCGTCCCCGAGGCCGTACGTCACCAGATCGACGCCCACCACGCCATCGTCGACGCCATCGAGGCGCAGGACCCCGAGGCCGCCGAGGCCGTGGTCCTCGCCCACCTCGACGAAGCCATGGCCGCGCTCCACGCGCAGCCGCTGGACGACGCGGACACCGCCGGGCGCACCCGCTGACGGCGCCTTCATCCCCCGAGAACCCCAGGAGTCACGTCATGCACAGGGAAGGGCCCGCCGCCACGGCCACCGCGGCGCGGGCGGACACCGCCACCCCGGCACCCGCCCCCGTCACGGACGGCCCGGCAGGGCAGAGCGGGCCGAGCGGGCGCCACGCCCTCTACCTGGGTCTCGGCGTCGTCCTGCTCGCCCTGAACCTGCGCCCGGCGCTGGTCGCCGTCTCGCCGCTCGCGGACACCATCCGCGACGACAGCGGCATGTCCGCGGCCGCCACCAGCCTCCTCACCGCGCTGCCGCTGCTCTGCTTCGGCCTGCTCGCCCCCGTCGCGCCGCGCCTCGGCCGCCGCTTCGGCATGGAGCGCGCACTGCTCGGCACCATGGCGCTGATCTGCGCGGGCACCGGGCTGCGGCTGCTCGACTCGGTCGTCGCGCTGTTCGGCGGGACGGTCGTCATCGGCGCGGGCATCGCCGTCGCCAACGTCCTGCTCCCGGGGCTCATCAAGCGGGACTTCCCCGCGAAGGCCGGGCTCATGACCGGGCTGTACTCGATGTCGCTGTTCGGCGGTGCCGCGCTAGCCGCCGGTGTCACGCTGCCGGTGCGGGAGGCGTCCGGCATGGACTGGCGGACGACGCTGGCCTGTTGGGGCGCCCTCGCGGTGGTGGCGCTCGTCGTGTGGCTGCCGCAGGTCCGCTCGCGCACACGGGTCGGCGCGGCGGCGGCCCGGCAGGCGGCGCATCCGGTGCGCGGCCTGTGGCGTTCGCCGCTCGCCTGGCAGGTCACCGGATACATGGGCCTGCAGTCGCTCAACTACTACGCCGCCGCTGCCTGGCTGCCGACGCTGCTCCAGGACTCCGGCATGAGCGCCGGCGACGCCGGGTGGATGCTGTCGTTCTCGTCGCTGCTCGGCATCGTGAGCTCGTTCCTGGCCCCGGTGATCGTCGGCAGGCGGCTGAGCTCCGCCACCCTCGCGGTCGTGGGCGCGGCGCTGTGCGCGGCCGGGTACGCCGGGGTGCTCACCGCCCCGGTCGGCGGCGCCTATCTGTGGATGAGCCTGCTCGGGCTCGGTCAGGGCGCGGCCATCAGTCTGGCGCTGCTCTTCATCGTGCAGCGGGCGCCGGACGCCCGGCACGTGGCGCAGCTGTCCAGCATGTCCCAGTGCTTCGGCTACATCCTCGCCGCGACGGGCCCGGCGATCCTGGGCGCCGTCCACGACGCCTCCCACAACTGGACCGTCCCGGTGGTCCTGCTCCTGGTGCTGCTTGTGCCGCAGGTCGCCGTGGGCCTCGGCGCGGCCCGCAACCGGCACGTGAGCGGCACCGCCTAGCGCGGGCCGACCACCCCTGTGGGGCGGGCCCGGACCGGCCCGCCCCACAGGGAACTGCACGTCACCGTCCTGAGGACGTCACGGAAGACGTCAGGGGATCTCCTTGGACACCTCCAGGTCGGCCGTGGGCTTCTCGACCTTGCCTCCGGGCGGGCCGGTGGTGCTGGAGTTGTTCTCGGTGACCGGGTCCTTGGTCGCCGACGACACCGTGCCCGTGTTGTCGAGGTCGCCGCCGTCACCGGTGTAGGTGGCGGCGAGCTTCACCTTGAACACCCAGCTGACCGAGGCGCCGGGCGCCAGGGTGGCCAGCGGTCCGCAGGTGACCGTGCGGCCCGCGGTGCACGGGTCGTCCGAGGAGACGAAGCTCAGCGCCGTGGGCAGGACGTCGGACACCTGGACCTGTTCGGCCTGCGAGGGGCCCTTGTTGGTGACCGTCACCATGTAGTCGAAGGTCTCGCCGGGCGCGACCGGCTTGTCCGTCGTCGGCTTCTTCTCGATCGCCAGGTCCGCGGAGGGTGCCGCGATCTCGCCGTCGGGCGGCCCGGCCGTGTCGGTGTCGTTGTCGCTGCTCGGGTCGATGTTGTCGGCGGTGACGTGGGCGGTGTTCTTGATGTCGCTGCCGTCGCCCTGGTAGGCGGGGTCCACCTTCACCGTCAGCGTGTACTCCACGGTCTCGCCGACCTTCAGCGGGGTCGCGCGGCGGCAGGACACCAGCTGTCCGGAGACCGTGCAGCCCTCCGGCGAGGAGGAGACGTACGACAGGCCCACGGGCAGGTCGTCGGTGAGCTTGACGTTGAACGCGTCCGCCGACGGGCCGTTGTTGGTGACGGTGATCCTGTAGTCGAAGGTCTCACCGGGGCGCGGCGCGGTGTCGCCGACGGCCGTCTTGGTCACGGCCAGGTCGGCCGTGGGCTTGTTGACCTTGCTGCCCGGCAGACCCGCCTCCGAGCTGGTGTTGTTGGGGAGGGCGGGGTCCTCGGTGTCGGAGGAGACGGTCGCGGTGTTGCGGATGTCGCTGCCGTCGCCGGTGTACTCGGAGTCGAGCCGGACGGTGAACTTCCAGGTCTTCGACGCGCCCGGCTCCAGGATGGCCTGCGGTCCGCAGGTGACGTCCTGGCCGGCGGCGGTGCAGCCGTCCGCCGAGCCCACGAAGGCGAGCTGCGTCGGCAGCCGGTCGACGGCCTTGGCGTTCAGGGCCCGCGACGGGCCGTCGTTGGTGGCGGTGACGGCGTACTCGAAGGTCTCGCCGGGGGCGATCGGCGTGCTGGTGACGGGCTCCTTGGCCGCCCACAGGTCGGCCTGGGGCTCGCTGACGCCGCCCGGCGGCAGGACGGGCCTGCTGGTGTTGTTGGACAGGTCCGGGTCCTTGGAGTCGGACGTGGACGTGGCCGTGTTGCGCAGGTCGGAGCCGTCGCCCCGGTAGGCGGCGCTCAGCTTCACCTTGAACGTCCACTTCACGGACGCGCCGGGCACCAGCTTCGCGTGCGGGCCGCAGGTCACCTGCTGGCCGGTGGCCGTGCAGGGGTCGGCGGACGACACGAACGTGATGCCCTCGGGCAGCGTGTCCGTGGCCTTCACGTTGCGGGCGTCGGACAGACCGGCGTTGTGGGCCTCGATCTCGTACTCGAACTCCTGGCCCGGGACGGTCGGCCCGACGCCGAGCGGTGTCTTCACGGTCGACACGTCGGACGTCGGCGTGAACGGCCCGGGTGGCGTGACCGGGTCGACCTTGTTGTTGTCCGGGTCGGGGTCGGTGGCGTCCGACGTGCCCGACGCGCTGTTGCCGAGGTCCGAGCCGTCGCCCTGGTAGGAGGGGCTCAACTGGGCGATGAACGTCCACTTCTTGGTCTGGCCCACGCCGAGCTGCGGCTCGGGGCCGCAGGTCACCGTGCGGCCGCTCGCGGTGCAGCCGTCGGCCGACGACACGAACGCCATGCCCTCGGGCAGCGTGTCCGACGCGGTCACGTTGCGGGCCACCGACGGCCCGTTGTTCTTCGCCGTCAGCGTGTACGTGACCAGTCCGCCGGGCGGGGTGTCCGCACGGGCCGCGGCGGGCAGGGCGCGGCTCAGCTGCGTGGTCACCCGTGGCACGGAGCCGGACGGCGCCGCCGCCTGGGCCTGCCCCGGCCACTGCGGCAGCGCGCAGACCAGCGCGGCGAGCGCCGCACCCGCCAGGCGGCGTCGGCGATGTCGTGTCGTACTCATCTCACATCGGTTCCGTTCGTGCTCCGGTCGCGTACACCGCTGTACGGACGTGCGAGGGGAGGGGTCCCGCCACTGCGGCGGGCCCGTCACGTGGGGGTGTTCTCGGCCTTCTTGTCGAATTCGAGGTCGGCGGTGGGCGGCTCGACCCGGCCGCCGGGCACGGTGGCGCTGCCGCTGTTGTTGCCGGTGTCGGGGTCGGCGGTGTCGGAGTCGGCCGTCGCGACGTTGAGGACGTCCGTGCCGTCGCCGCTGTAGTCCGCGTTGAGCCGCACCCGGAACGTCCACGACACGGAGGCCCCCGGCGCCAGGGTCGTGACCGGACCGCAGGCGACCGTGCGGCCCGTCAGCGTGCAGGCGTCGGCGGACGAGACGAACGTGAGCGAGGTCGGCAGGGGGTCCGCGATCCGGACGGCGCGCGCGACCGACGGGCCCTTGTTGGTGACCGTCACCGTGTACGCGTACTCCTCGCCGGGCGCCACCGTCGCGCTGGTCGTGGTCCGCTTGACGGTCGCGAGGTCGGCGGCGGGCGCGCGCACCCCGCCCGGGGGCAGGGCGGCGGTGCTGGTGTTGTTGGTGAGGTCGGGGTCGGTGACGCCGTGCGTGACCTTCGCGGTGTTGCCGAGATCGGACCCGTCGCCCTCGTACGCGGCGTCGAGCTTGACCCGGAACGTCCAGGACACCGAGGCGCCCGCGGCGAGCCTGCCCGCGGCGGGGCAGGTGACATCCTGCCCGGACGCCGTGCAGCCGCTGGTCGACGACACGAACGTCAGGCCGGCCGGCAGGGTGTCCGTGACCCGCACGTCGGAGGTGTCGGAAGGACCGTTGTCGCGGACCGTGATCCGGTACTCGAACTCCTCGCCCGGCCGCACGGGCCCCTGCCCGACGCCCGCCTTCGTCACGGCCGCGTCGGCCCGCGCGGTGATGGCCGTGGACGCGGTCGCCGTGTTGTCGGCGGGGTTGGTGTCGGTGCGGTTGCCGGGAGCGATGACGGTCGCCGTGTTGGTCAGGGTCGTCGGCTGCGCGGGGGCGGTGCCGGTGACGGTGTAGGTCACGGTGCCGCCGCGGTCCAGGTCGGCCGTGGTGTCGAGGGGGCCGGTGCCGGAGGGTGCGGCGCACGCGCTGCCGCTGCTCGCCGAGCACGTCCAGGTCACGTCGGTGAGCCCGGGGGCCGCGTCCTTCACGGCGGCCCCCGTCACGGCGTTGGCGTCGCTGTTGGTGACCGTCACCGTGTACGTGACCGGTCTGCTCCCGGCCGCCGCGGTGGCGGGCTTGCCGGACTTGGCGACGCTGAGGTCCGCCGGGACGTTGATCTTGAGGTCGCCGACCTCGTGGTTGTTCGTGGCGCCGCCGGTGCCCGCGGAGAAGCCGACGCGCAGGGTGGACGGCAGCGCGGGCTGGCCGCTCACGGTCGACACGTCGTAGTCGCTGATGAGCTTGGTGGACGTGGTGCCGGGTCCGGAGTCGGACCAGACCGACACGAGCAGCTTGCCGCCGCTGGGCTGCACGGTGACGCGCACGGTGCGGAAGCTGGCGCGGCTGCCCGTCTCGACGGTGCCGCCGGGGCCGCTCGCGGAGGTGCCGTAGCGGTAGCCGGAGGTGCCGTTGCCGCCGCCGCGCAGCACGATCTTGTTGGCCTGGGTGCCGGGCCCGCTCGCCCCGGTCATGGGCGACGAGAAGTTGCCGAACTCGTCGATGCCGATGCCGAGGAACGCGCCGGGCACGCCGTTGCTGGTGCAGCGCGACGCGGTGCCGGCGCAGGCGTAGCCGAGGGCGCCGCCGACCGCTCCGGTGCCGGTCGCGGCGGAGCCGTCGGCGAGGAAGAACGCAATGCCGTCGCCGCGCTTGCCGTCGAAGGTGGCGCCGCCGTACGTGGCGTAGGTGAACTCCGCGACGATGCCGAGGCTCGTGGAGAACGAGTCCTTCATCTGCCACGACCCGGCCCTGGACGTCTGGGCGGGCGTGAGCCGCAGCCAGCCGTCCTGGTAGGAGGCGCTGCCCGTGGCGGTGCCCAGGTCGTTGCCGTTGTCGAAGCTCTCGTGGACCGGGAAGGCCAGCTCCGCCCGCGCGAGCGAGACCGCCGCCGGGGCGAGCGCCCCGCCGACGAGGGCGCAGAGGGCGCCGAGCGCGACCAGCAGGGCGGCAAGGCCCCGCGCGCCCACCGGGTGTCGGGGGTTCGTCATGACCGCGAGCCTTCCTGCGTACGCGCCCCGCGGCGCCGGACCCCCGCCATCAGGAGGCCGCCGCAGGCCACCGCCGCGCCCGCGGCCCAGCCGAGCCAGGCGGGCACGTCCCCGCCGGTGTCGGGCAGTTCGCCGTCGGTCCTGACGTACACGGTGTGCGGCGGGTTCTGGTTGTCGCCCGGGTTCGGGTCCTTCGTCGTCGACGTCACCGTGGCGACGTTCTCGATCCTGCCGAGGTGGCGGGTCTGTGCCGTCGCCACGCGGACGGTGATCCCGTACGAGGCCGACGCGCCCGGCGCGAGCCGGTCGAGGGCGGGGCAGAGGATCCGTCGGCCGTCGCCGTCCGGGGCGCAGCCGTCCGGGGACCCGACGAAGTGCAGTCCGGCCGGGAGCGGGTCGCTCACCTGGACGCCGCGTGCCGTGCCGGGCCCCTTGTTGTGGACGGTGATCCGGTAGGTGAAGGTCTCGCCGGGCCGGACCCAGGACCGGCCGCCGGGCAGGACGGCCGTCTTGGCCAGGGAGAGGTCGGCGCGGCCCCAGTCCGGCGGCACGGGCAGACCGGTCACCGACGTCGTGTTGTTGTCCGGGGCGGGGTCGTGGGTGTTCGAGGAGACCGACGCCAGGTTCACGATGTCGCGGCCGTCGCCCTCGTAGTCGTCGGCGAGGCGGACGGTCACGATCCAGGTGTGGGACGCGCCGACGGCGAGCTCCGGCAGTGGCCCGCAGGTGATGGTCCGGCCGCTCGCCGTGCAGCCGTCGGGCGACGAGACGAACGTGAGGGACTCCGGCAGCTGGTCCTTGACGGTGACCCTGACGGCCTGTGAGGGGCCGTGGTTCGTGGCGGTGATGCGGTAGTCGTACACGCCGTCGGGCCGCGGCGCCGAGCCCGGGGAGCGGCGTGCCGGGCCCGTCCCGGTCCGTGTCAGGACTTCGAGGTCGGCCTTGCCGGACGCGGGGCGGCCCCGGTGCTCGCGGGCATCCGGCGACGACGGTGACGGTGACGGGGTGGAGGCCCGGGGTGTCGGTGGCGGCGGGGCCGGGGTGCGTGGCGTGGAGGGAGGCGAGGCCGGGGCGGTGGCCGGGGGCGTGACCGACGGCCGCGCCTGCGGGGGCGGAGCCGCCTGCGGGGGCGGAGCCGCCTGCGGGGGCGGAGCCGCCTGCGGGGGCGGAGCC